>JAKSSR010000001.1 GCA_024402995.1 Clostridia bacterium
ATCGTAGGTGATAATGCAGCCTGCCTCCCGGGCGGTTTTCAGGGCCTTTTCCGCGGCGCTTCTCGAAGGCTCCTGAGTGAAAGACAGGGAACCGAAGTGGAAGAAGCGGCTGCTTCGTATTGCCTCTTCGGGAATGTCTTCCGTGGTGAGGAAGGTGTCGGCGCCGAAGTTCCTGTAAAAACTGAAGTCCCTGTCGCCGCTGTCATCAAGGCTTACGAAAGCCAGAGTGGTGTTATGAACTTTATCCACCGAAATACAGCTGTCGTCTATGCCAGCATCTTTTACTGTTCTGCGAAGGAATGCTCCGAACATGTCATCGCCAACCTTGCCGCAGAAGGCAGTCTTGCCGCCGAATTTTGCGACCGTGGCAAGAAGATTGAGAGGGGCGCCTCCGGCCTTGCGTACGAAGGCCTTGTCACCCGATGTATCTGCCTTGCCCGGTACAAAGTCGATGAGTATTTCGCCCAGGGCAAGAACGTCATATTTCATAGTGTTTACTCCTTATATTTCTGTTGCGATCGAGTTTAGTTAATGGTACACGATTTCACGGTATCATTCAATCGCCGTACTTTGTCAAAAACACCTGGAAAAAAGAACAAAAAGTCAAAACATTTGTTTACAATATTTGTCCGTTATGATATAATTTCTTAAACGTTTTTGCAGAGTCTATTAGGCTGAAAGGGAATATAGCAATGGCCAATCGCGCAGACAGAGAAATGAAGATCCTGGAGTTCATGAGGGAAAACGTTAAGAAGAACGGTTATCCTCCCACGGTTAGAGACATCTGTTCAGCTCTGAACATCAAATCTACTTCAACCGTACACAGCGCTCTCAATTCTCTGGCAGAGCAGGGCTACATCCGCAAGGACCCTGTCAAGAAGAGAGCTATTGAAATTCTTGACAAGGAATCCGGCGAACCTGTGAGAAGGCAGGTCGAGGCGGAAGAAGCGGCTGCGGAACGCATTGATATCGTAGACGTTCCCGTAGTAGGACGAATTGCCGCAGGCGAGCCCATTCTTGCAGAACAGAACATCGAAGACAGCTTCCCTCTCCCGGCAAGATATTTAGGACGTGGCAGCAATTTTATGCTTACGGTCCACGGCGACAGCATGATTGAAGTGGGAATTTTTGACGGTGACTATATCCTCGTAGAAGAGACCAGAAACGCCAATAACGGTGAGATCGTCGTAGCTATGATAGACGGCATTGAATCCGGAGCAACAGTCAAGACCTTCTACAAGGAAAACGGACACATCCGCCTCCAGCCTGAAAACAGTTCTATGAGTCCCATTATCGTCAATGACTGCACCATTTTAGGTAAGGTAAAGGGTGTTTTCAGGTATTTCAATTAGGCTCTTGTCGAATGAGCGGCTGAAAACCAAAAATACTTGAGATTAAAGTAAAAAAACACTTGCAATAGACGCGCGGCTTGTATATTATATTTGCTGTGCGTTTATTTTTGTGCACAAAATTATTTCACACATCATGCCTGTACTACGGTGCCCCAACCACAGGGTCTTGCATGATGGAAGTTTTAACCGGGAGGTAAACACAATGGCAGTTATTTCAATGAAACAGTTACTGGAAGCCGGCGTACATTTCGGACACCAGACCAGAAGATGGAACCCCAAGATGGCTCCTTACATCTTCACCGAAAGAAACGGCATCTACATCATCGACCTTCAGAAGACCGTCTACAAGGTTGACGAAGCTTACGAATTTGTCAAGAGCGTAGCAGCTCAGGGCAAGCCCGTCCTCTTCGTCGGTACCAAAAAGCAGGCTCAGGCAGCTATCGCAGACGAAGCTCTTCGCTGCGGTCAGTTCTACGTAAACGAAAGATGGCTCGGCGGCATGCTGACCAACTACAAGACCATCTCCACCAGAATCAAGAGACTCTATGAGATCAAGACCATGGAAGAAGACGGCACTTTTGAAAAGCTGACCAAGAAGGAAGTTATCAAGCTTATCCAGGAAAAGGAAAAGCTCCAGAAGTATCTTGACGGCATCAAGGAAATGAAGGGTATGCCCGGCGCAATGTTCGTCGTAGACCCCAAGAAGGAAAAGATCGCCATCAAGGAAGCAAGAATCCTCGGAATCCCCATCGTCGGTATGTGCGACACCAACTGCGATCCTGACGATGTTGACTACGTAATCCCCGCAAACGATGACGCTATCAGAGCTGTCAGACTCATCGCAGCAAAGATGGCAGACGCTGTTATCGAAGGCAAGCAGGGCGAATCTTTCACAGAAGCTCCCGCTGAAGAAGCAGTTGAAGAGGCTAAGGAGGAATAATCATGGCAATTACAGCAGCACAGGTTAAGGAACTCAGAGACGCTACAGGCGCCGGCATGATGGACTGCAAGAAGGCCCTCACCGAATGTGAAGGTAATTTCGACAAGGCAGTTGACTGGCTCAGAGAAAAAGGCATCTCCAAGGCAGCCAAGAAGGCCGGCAGAATTGCAGCAGAAGGCCTCGTAAAGTACGCATTCAACGAAGATCATACTCAGGCTTGCGTCGTCGAATTCAATACTGAGACCGACTTTGCAGCAAAGAACCCCGAACTGGCAGAGCTCACTCAGAATCTGGCAGACATGGGTCTCGCAGCAGACAAGGTCTGCGAAAAGTGCATTCTTGAAATGCAGTATGGCGATGAAGGCACCGTTCAGGACGTTGTCACCGCAAAGATCGCAAAGATCGGTGAAAACATGAGCGTCAGAAGAATCGTCAAGGCAGCAACCCCCGGCGTCAAGTACGTTGGTTATCTCCACGCTACCGGTAAGATCGCTGTTATCATCGGCCTCAAGACTGAAGCTTCCTTCGAAGAAGTCGCTGTCTGCGGTAAGGACGTTGCAATGCAGGCTGCTTCCATGAGACCCCAGTTCGTAAACGAAGCCGGCGTTGATGCAGAATTCCTTGCACACGAAAAGGAAGTCATCTTCCAGCAGACCAAGAACGAATCTCCTGACAAGCCCGATGCAATCATCGAAAAGATGATCGTTGGCCGTCTCAAGAAGTCCCTCCAGGAAGTTTGCCTGGTAGACCAGAAGTTCGTCAAGGACTCCAGCGTTACTGTCGCTCAGTACGTTGCAGGCGTTGCCAAGGAAATCGGCAAGCCCGTCGAAGTCGTAGAAATGATCCGCTACGAAGTTGGCGAAGGTATGCAGAAGAGAGAAGAAAACTTTGCGGAAGAAGTTGCAAAGCAGATGGCAGGCCTCTAATACAAAATCAATTGACCGGAGCATTATTGCTCCGGTTTTTCGTTTTTTTGTACTTGTCCTGTGATATACTTGAACCATGATTAGAATAATTTACGGTTCTGATACCGACAAACTTAATAAGGCTCTTTTTTCTGAGATAGGCAGGGACCTGGAGGCTATACGCAGCGGCAGGAACGATGCCGAGCAGGTCGTGCTCATAGTTCCCGCTCAGTTTACTTTGGAAGCGGAAAACCTTGCCTTTGAACATCTGGGAGGCCCCGGCTTTTTCGATTTCCACATTATGTCCGGAAATAAGTTCAGGGCAGACATTATAAAGCAGACCGGAGGCCCAGGCTGTACTGCCATCAACGGCATAGGCCGAGGCATGCTCTTAAGACGCATTGCAGCGGAAAAAGCTCCTGAACTGACTGTTTTCGGCGACGTGTGCACCAAGCCGGGATTTGCCGATCTTGCTGGAGATTTCATTGTCCAGCTTAAACAGAACCGCTTCAGTTCTTCGGACATCGACAGCATACTTGAAGGCGCTAAGCCCGGTCATATGCTTGCTAACAAGCTTAAAGACATGCAGATCATCTGCGGTGAGTACGACAAGGCCATGGAAGGGCGCTTTACCGATTCCGAAGGCCTTCTTCAGTTTACGACAGCCAAGGTCTCTGAAAGCAAACTGGTGAAAAAGAGCATAATCTGGTTTTACGATTTTTATTCCTTCACTCCCAACGAGCTTGCCTTCATGGGTCAGCTTATGAGGCATTCCAAGGGCTTCGGTATAGCCTTGCTTCACGAAGAGAATTCTGAAAACGAAGCCTTTGCCGTAAGCGAAAGAACTTTCAGAAACCTGAAGGCAGAAGCCGGAGCCGCCGGAGAAAAGGTTGTAAGTATTTTCTCCGGGAATAATGACGGAGGGGATCAGGTACAGACCAGCCTCGTTTGCTGCTCAACGCCCCGTACTCAGGCTCTTACCATAGGCCTTGAGATCCTGGGGCTGCTCAGGGATCGGGGAATGATCTGCGATGATATTGCCGTTCTGACAGGTGACATGGAAGGCTGCGGAAACGAAATCCGCAGAGTCTTCGCCGACCTGGGCATCCCTGTATTCGCTGACGAAAAGAGAAGCATACAGCATGATCCGGCCGTAAGGCTTATTTCCGCTCTTCTTGAAATGGCCTCCGGAGGTCTGCGCAGTGATACTGTTTTGAGTTTTCTGCGCAGCGGCCTTGTCGCCCCTATGCTCCCCCTGGAACCTTCTGTTGAGGACGGGGATATTGATATTTTTGAAAACTACGTCAAACAGTATCACATAAACGGCAAGCGTTTTGAGACGTCTTTCAAATACGGTGTTTCTTCACTCGGTGAGGCTGCTTTCGGCAGACTTGAAGCCATGAGAACTGCTCTCTGCACCTTGCTTTGCCCCTTCCTTGCGGCCTTAAAAGAGGCGAAAACAGTAAGAGAAAAAACTCAGCTCCTATGTACTTTCCTCCTTGAATCTTTGCATCTTCCAAAGATTCTGGACGATTGCGCCATGGAGCTTGCGTCTCAGGGCTGTGCCGACGCTTCCGGTGAAAGCTCTCAGATCTGGGGCATAATAACCGGACTGATGGACCAGGCTGTAGAGCTTATTGGCGATGCACCTGTCAGCGCTGATGATTTCTGTCAGCTTTACGAAGACGCCTTCAGAGACGTTAAGGTGGGACTACTTCCCCAGCAGGCCGGAAGAGTTACTCTTGGAACGGTCAAGCGTTCAAAACTCAATAATATCAAGGCTTTATTCATTGCCGGATGCAACGAAGGTCAGATACCGGCAGAGCAGGGCGGCGAGGCTCTTCTTACAGAGGACGAGCTTGCCGAACTGTGTGAGAAGGGATATACCCTGAGCAAGAGCAGCAGTATACTGGCCCAGGAAGAAAAGCTCAACGTGTTCCGGGCGCTGAAAGCTCCATCAGATTATCTCTGGATCGGTTACTGTCTTGAGGACTCCGGAGCCAGCGCTCTCCGACCTTCCCCCATTGTTCTCGATATGATTGCGGAAGGAGCGGTCCTTCATTCTGATGCGGAAAACGAAGACAAGGATGAAAGCTTCCTCTGTGGACGCCGTCCTGCAATAAACCGCCTTTCAGGCAGCCTTTCTTCTGTCTTTGCAGGTGAGGAAGCAGAGCTTTCTCCTCTTATGAAGCAGACCTATAACGTTCTGCGCTCTCAGAAGGACAGCTCCCTTGAAATACTTGCAAGCGGTCTTCTTTTCACCAACGGAAAGAAGCCTCTGGATACTGATACAGTCAGAGGTCTTTTTTCAGAAGGCGCAAAATCGGCTGTCAGCGATAAACTGGACTCCTTCCGTTTCAGCGCTTCAGAGCTTGAAAATTACGCCAGCTGTGCTTTCAAACACTACGTTTCCTACGGTCTGTCTCCCTATGAACCCAGAGACTTTTCCATTGCGGGAGCTGAGATCGGAGAAATTTACCACCAGTGTCTCATGAAACTGTGTTCCCGTCTAAGCCAGCCAGCAGTTTCCAAGGGCCTGGCAGTTACTGATCCGGCTTCTCTCTGGATGACCGTTTCCCGTGAAGAAACGGAGAAGATGGTCAACGAAATCCTGGATGACATATCCGGAACCCGTCTGGAAGGTCTCATGACCTCCGGTCCCGAAGAAATATACAGAAGCAAGCGCCTTCGACAGGTGGCGGTACGTTTCGCCTGGCAGATGATACTCCAACTTCGCTGCGGCTCCGTAGACCGCATGTCCGTGGAGATCCCCTTCGGTTATTCAGGCAATTCTCCCTATACGTTTGAGACTTCAGCCGGAAAAGTGCGTATAGTTGGACGTGTGGACCGCATGGACGTCAGCGGAAAATACGTCAAGGTCGTAGACTATAAATCAGGAAAAAAGAAGTTCGACCGCAGGGAAGTTGAGGAGGGCTATGCTCTCCAGCTTATGGTTTACCTTGAAAGTGCCCTTGCCCGCGAACAGGACAGTCAGCCAGCAGGAATGTTCTACTACCTTATCGGTGACAACGAAGGGGAGTGTACTCTTGAGGACATTGCCGCCGATGAAATCTCCGGAGATATCCTGAAGAAGATAGAAGAAAGCTACATTCTTTCGGGCCTTTATCTGGCCGACGATTCGGCAGTCAGCACCATTGATGCCGCCGCCATAAGCACAGGAAGCTCGGGAGTTATAGACTTTAAGCGCAAAGACGGCGCCATTACGGCAAAGAGCGCCGTAAGCCAGGAAGATTTTTGGCAGCTGAGGGAAAACTTCCGTGAAAAGTTATGTTCCTGTGTCAGGGAACTGAACTCCGGTAATATCAGCCCCATCCCCCACAGAAAATCTCAGACCTCGGCCTGCGCTTACTGTCCCTATCATTCAATTTGCCTTTTTGATACAGGCTTCAGCGATAACCACTACAAATAGCATGGAATACTTCGACATAGTTGATATGAACGGTGTACCCACAGGGAAGACCGTTGAACGCAAAACCGCTCACAGAGAAGGAATAATGCACAGGACCTCCCATGTGTGGCTCATCAGAATGAAAGACAGCCGGCCGCAGATCCTTCTGCAGAAGCGTTGCGCAATAAAGGACTCTTTTCCCGGCTGCTACGATATTTCCAGCGCAGGACACATTCCCGCCGGCTGCGATTTTAAAGAGTCCGCAGTCAGAGAACTGAAAGAGGAGTTGGGCATCGATGTGTCTGAAGATCAGCTGATCTATTGCGGTGACCGTATAATAAACTGGGACCGGGAGTTCCACGGCGTTCCCTTCCGCGACAGACAGTTTTCAAGAGTTTTTTATCTTCTTTGTAACCTGGACGAAAAAGATTACGTCCTTCAGGCCGAAGAGGTGGAATCAGTTCTGTGGATGGACCTTGAAGACTGCATGGAGGCCGTAAGTGCCGATGCCATAAACCACTGCATCGTTTCAGAGGAACTTGAAATGGTCAGAAGGGCAGTCGAAGCCTCTTTTTCAAAATAAAACTTTATATCTTTAAAAAAATATGCGATAATACAATTACTGTTGTATTTATGAGAAAACTTTTTCGTTTACGAAAGGAGAAATAACATGGGTCTTATTAAAGCAATTTCCGGCTCAATCGGGGGAGTAATGGCTGATCAGTGGAAAGAGTACTTCTACTGTGAAGCAATTCCTGCAGACGTTCTTGTGACCAAAGGACATAAGAAGGTCAGCGGCCGTTCCTCCAATACCGTTGACGACAACGTCATTACCAACGGTTCTGTCATTGCAGTTGCTGACGGTCAGTGCATGGTCATTGTTGATCAGGGCAAGGTCGTGGATCTCTGCGCAGAACCCGGCGAATATACATATGATATGTCCACTGAACCTTCCGTCTTTGACGGCGGAAAGCTCGGAAAGAATCTGCTTGCTGTATTCCAGAACATCGGTAAGCGTTTCACCTTCGGCGGCGAGATTCCCAAGGACCAGAGAGTTTATTACTTCAACGTCAAGGAGATTCCCGGCAACAAGTACGGCACTCCCGCACCCGTTCCTTTCAGAATGGTCGACAGAAGAGAAAATATGAATATCGACCTTGACATCAACATCAGATGCTTCGGCGAGTATTCCTACAAGATCACCAACCCCATCCTGTTCTACACCAACGTATCCGGCAACGTTAAGCAGAACTACATGAGAAGCGAGATCGACAGCCAGATGAAGAGCGAGCTCCTCACCAAGCTCCAGAAGGCTTTCGGTACCATTTCACAGAAGCAGATCCGTTATTCCGAGCTTCCTCTCTACACTGTTGAAATCGCAGACGAGCTCAATGAACTCATGAGCGCAGAATGGAGAGACAAGAGAGGCGTTGAGATCTTCAGCTTCGGTATTTCCAGCGTTACCGCTACCGAAGAAGATGAAAAGAGAATCAAGGAAATGCAGCAGGCTGCAGCATTCACCAATGCCACCGCAGCAGGCGCATGGATCGCAAGCAACACCGGTGCTGCAATGCAGACCGCAGCTGCCAATGAAGGCGGCATGGGCGCTATGGGCGCATTCATGGGTCTGAACATGGGCCAGACCATGGGCGGCAACATGGCAAGCAACCTCTTCGCAATGGGTCAGCAGCAGGCGGCTGCACAGGCTCAGGCTGCACCTCAGGCTCCTTCCGGTGATACCTGGACCTGCTCCTGCGGCTCCGTAAATACCGGTAAGTTCTGCTCTAACTGCGGAAACGCCAAGCCTGAAGCTCCCGCAAAGAAGTTCTGCACCAACTGCGGTTCTCAGGTTGAAGCCGGAGCAAAGTTCTGCCCCAACTGCGGAAACAAGCTTGCATAGTCTGAGGAGGTAACTCATGGGACTTTTTGAAAAAAAATTCTGCGATATCTGCGGCGCTAAAATCAACCTCTTAGGCAACAAGAAGCTGGATGACGGCAATTGCTGTAAGGAATGCGCAAACAAGCTTTCTCCCTGGTTCACAGGCAGAAAAAAGAGCACCGTCGAACAGATCAAGCAGCAGCTGGAATACAGAGAAGCTAACAAGGCTGCAGCAGCGGCTTTCCACACCACCAAAAGCTACGGCACCAATACCAAACTCCTCATCGATGAAGATGCCGGAAAATTCTGCGTTACAAGTGCTGCAAATATCGCCAATGCCAACCCGGACATTCTTGATTACAGCATGGTCACCGGCTGCGATTACGATGTAAATGAAAGCAAGTCCGAATTAAAGACTAAGGACGCTCAGGGCAATGAGGTCAGCTACAGACCTGCCAGATATGAGGCTGATTACGATTTCTACGTAACTATCCATGTCAATCATCCTTACTTTGACGATATGAGATTCAAGGTCAACGGTTCTTCCATTACCCTTGAGGGCATCTCCATTATTCCTGCCGGCAATCCCGAATACAGAAAGTTTGAGGATATGACCAAGGAAATCAAGGCTGCCGTCGAGGCAATGAGACAGGGTGTACGCGACGAGATCGCTGCTGCCAACGCTCCCAAGAAGCCCGTTAAGTGTCCCCACTGCGGTGCAACCACTACTCCTGAAAACGGACGCTGTGAATACTGCGGAGGAGCTATCGAGTAAAGTTCAGCAGAAAGAGATTTTGGCAGTTTTTTGTTAAGAATTTGTCAAAATCTCTTTTATTGTGTTTTGGATTGTGCCATAATATTCCGGTAAAGGCCCGTTATTTTTTTAACAAGCTAATGGGGAGAAGAGAATATTATGTACAAGTATTCGGATATTCAAAGCAGATATAAGGAAAAACTGGTCACCGCAGACGAGGCCGCGGCTCTCGTTCAGGACGGCGACCGCATCTATTTCGGCGCAGGCTACGGTACAGTAAGATCTTTGGATGAGGCTCTTGCCCGCCGCATCAACGATTTACACGGTCTGGAGATCATTAGTCTTGTCAATTACCGTGTAGATCCTTTCAGCACTTACCTGGCCAGCAACAGCAACGAAAACGTCCGTTTTGCGTCTACGCACATGACTGCCATGGACCGCAAGATGCAGGCCGACGGACGCTGCTGGTATGTCCCGATGCAGTTTCGCGAGCTTGGGTACTACTGGTACATTAAAGAAAATAAATTCGACATCGTCATGCTTCAGGTATGTCCCATGGACGAGTGGGGTAATTTTAACCTGGGGCCTCAGGCAACAGACCTGGTGGCGGCGGCAAGAAATGCCAAACTGGTCATTCTGGAGGTCAACTCCAACATGCCTCATGCCCACGGTTTCTCCAATACCCTGAACCTGGCGGACATAGACTATGTAGTTGAAAGTGATAATCCCAAGCTTCAGCCGATCCCATCAAAGCCTGCTACAGAAGTGGACAAGAGGATCGCTGCTCAGGTAATAAGCAGAATAAGCAACGGAAGCACTCTTCAGCTGGGCATAGGCGGACTTCCCAACTGCCTGGGCAAGCTTCTCTGCGAGTCCGATATCAGAAATCTTGGCGGTCACACAGAGATGCTGACTGATGCCTATTACGACCTCTTTGAGGCAGGCAAACTTTCCAACCGCAAGAAGATCCTTGACGGCAAGCTGGCATATTCCTTTGCCGGCGGAAGCCAGCGCCTCATAGATTTCATCGATAATAACCCCATGCTTTGCTGCTGTCCCGCAAGCTATGTCAACAACGTCGATATAGTCGCGGAAATCGAGAATTTCGTCTCCATCAACAGCTGCATGCAGGTAGATCTTTACGGTCAGATCGCAGCCGAATGCATTGGCTTCCGTCAGTTTTCCGGAACCGGCGGCCAGCTGGATTTCGTCATGGGCGCCTTCAAGTCCCTTGGCGGCAAGAGCTTCATCTGCGTTCCTTCAACGAGGACCCTAAAGGACGGTACCCTTGTCACGAACATCTCCGCAACTCTGCCCGAAGGCTCCGTCGTGACCACGCCGAGAATGATCACCAACTACGTGGTCACTGAATACGGTGCAGTAAATCTCAAGGGAAAGAGCACCTGGCAGCGTGCCGAAGCTCTTATAAGCATAGCCCATCCCCAGTTCAGAGACGAACTGATAAAACAGGCGGAAAAGATGGGTGTCTGGAAAAAATCAAGTAAAATAGATTGGTAGATAAATGGCTTCAACAAACAGAATGACAGAGGGAAGCATTGCTTCCTGCATGGTCAGATTCGCTCTCCCTCTGTTTTTCGGAAATCTGTTTCAGCAGATGTACAATACGGCCGACGCTCTCATCGTCGGCAATATGCTGGGTAATACCGCACTGGCTGCAGTCTCCTCGACGGGCAGCCTTGTGCATTTAATGATAGGCTTTTTCGAAGGCTTCTCCGCCGGCGGCGCAGGCGTCATTATTGCCCGATATTTCGGCGCAAAGGACGACGAAAAGACCAGCAGGGGAGTGCATACCACGCTTGCCTTCGGCATAGCAGCAGGTCTTCTTCTGACCCTCATAGGCACCACCTTAACTCCCCAGCTTCTCAAGATCATGAATACGCCGGAGAACGTAATGGTACTCTCCGTTAAGTATCTCCGCACATATTTTGCCGGTGGTCTGGGACTTGTTCTCTATAACATCTGCCGCGGCATAATGCAGGCAGTAGGTGACAGCAAGCACCCTCTGTATTACCTGATAATATCTTCGCTGACTAACGTTGCCTTGGACTTTCTCCTTATCGGGCCCCTGGACATGGGTGTTACGGGAGCCGCTCTGGCGACTATCATATCCCAGTTCCTCAGCGTCTTCCTCTGCATAAGGCGTCTTACTCATACCAACGAAGTATATCGTGTTGAGTTCAGGAAAATTGCCTTTGACAAGGATATTCTCAAGGGTATTATTTCTCTGGGCATTCCCTCATCCATCGCCAATTCCATTATCGCCGTGGCCAATACAGTGGTCCAGTCCAACGTCAATCACTTCGGCGAAATGGCAATGGCAGGCATCGGCGCCTACAACAAGATCGACGGTTTTGCCTTCCTGCCCATTACTTCTTTCTGCATGGCTCTTTCAACCTTTGTCAGCCAGAACCTGGGGGCAAAGCAGTATGACAGAGTCAGGTCCGGCGTTCGCTTCGGCGTAGTGTGCAGTCTGCTCATGGCAGAAATGATAGGGCTTACGGTATGTGCCTTCGGTCCTGTTTTCATAAGAGCCTTTACTTCGGAGCCGGAGGCCATTGCCTGCGGTGTTCAGAAGGCAAGAATCATGGGACCTTTCGCCTTCCTGCTGTCCATGTCCCACTCCTTTGCCGCAGTAATGCGCGGAGCGGGGAAGGGTGTCGTTCCCATGACGGTTCAGATAGCCTGCTGGTGTGTTATCCGCGTCATCATACTGTCCATAGTCGTACCCCTTACAGAAAACATCGCCATATTAAGCTGGGTATACCCCATAACCTGGTCTCTCTCGACCATCTCAATGCTGGTCTACTATAAAAAGGCAGACTGGATGCACAGTTACAAGAAGGTTTAATCAACATGACACATATTCAGATTTTCAATAAAGTAATCGAAGATTTCAGAAATGCCGGCATTGCCTGTCCCGATCACGAGGCCGAACTGCTGCTCTGCAGAGTGCTGAGGGTCGACAGAACGCATCTTATCCTTTTCGGGGATATTGAAGCTCTGCCCGAAAAAGAAGAGAAGGTCTTTAAACTGGCTGAGGAACGCATGAGCGGAAGACCTCTTCAGTACATTTTAGGTCTTACGGACTTTATGGGTTTTGACATCAAGGTAGACGAAAGGGTACTTATTCCCAGGCCTGAAACCGAAATGCTGGTTGAAACGGCTGTTGAAGAGATCAAGGCAAGAGGAAATAAGATCCGTGTCCATGACCTGTGCACCGGAAGCGGTGTCATTGCAGGCTGCGTTGCGGCGATCTGCCCTGAGGCTTCTGTAAGCGGAAGTGATATTTCAAAGGATGCCCTGGAGCTGGCCCGCTATAACTGCGACATTCTTCAGCCGGAGGTCCCCGTTGAACTTTACCAGGCTGATCTCTTTGCAATCCCTGAGTTGGACGGTCCCTTCGACCTTATTCTCAGCAATCCTCCTTACATTGCTCCCGAAGTCATAGAGACTCTCCAGACAGAGGTGAAGGACCATGAACCCCGCCTGGCTTTAGACGGAGGAAGAGAAGGAATGGAGATAATAGCCAAAATCATTCCTGAGGCCGAAAAACGCCTCTCTGACGGCGGTTTGCTCTTAATGGAAATAGGATTCGATCAGGGCGAAAAAACGCGTCAGATGGCCGAAAAAGCCGGCTATAAGACCGCTGAGATCCTCAAGGACCTGGAAGGCCACGACAGGATACTTAAAGCAATTAAATAAAAAGTTACAAAGAGCCCGAAAGGGTTCTTTTTTTCTTGTTTTTTCTATCTGTGGGGTTATAATAGAAACAGTTAGAGGTGATTTATGGGAAAAAAAGACAGAAAGCAACGCGTAGGTACAGGGCTTTGCATCGGGCTGCTCATACTATTCTTCGCTTTTATCGTTGTTTCTATGCTGTATAACAGTTTTCTCAACAGATATGGCATAGAAAAGCTGGAAGATTATTTCTACTCTGTCAGCTGCAGTGATTACAATTACGAATTTGCCGATCTGATTCTGAAAAGAGATGCTGTTCATCCCGGTTGTTCAACTGTGCGCAAGGGGAGTATCATCGGAAGAAATCTTGACTGGCTGTACAGTGATTCCTGTGAATTTGTCGTGAGCACTCCCGCTGACGGAGAGCGCCACAAGACACTGGGTGTTACTCTGGCCACGCCTATCACTGAAGCCAAGGCCGACCGTTTCGCTTTCGATATTAACTATTCTCTTATTCCGTTTTATACGGTTGACGGGATCAATGACGCCGGTCTGTTTGTCTGTGTAAATGAGGTCCCGTCAGGTGATGCGGGCTTCACTACCGGTACAAACCCCGGCGGAGAAAGACTGTGCACCGCAGTTGTTGTCCGTTATCTTCTCGATTATGCTTCAAGCGTTGATGAAGCCATAAGCATACTCAGAGAGAAGGATCTTTATTCCAATTATCAGGATGGCGAACCCTATGAGGTTCACTTTATGCTTTCAGATTCTGAAAAGAATGTGGTGGCGGAAATCATCAACAATGAAGTTGTTATTGTTGATGACTGCAATATTATAACTAATTATTACATGGCTCTGGATGAGTATACAGATCATGCAGAGGGTATAGAAAGATACGAGATCCTCCGTGACGGCTACGACGGCGTTACCGATGAGGAGAGCATGAGGGAGCTTCTTAAGGAAGTCTTCTATTCAAGACTTTACGACCCGGAGACTGAGCCCGTCTGGTATTCTGAGATATACGGAGACTATTTCAACGATGCCGGTGAGGAATTTACATTTTATTCCGACCCTGCGGATTTCCCCGGCATTATGGAGAAAGAGCGAGTAGGATACGAAAACAAAGAACGCAGCGGCGAGTTCTGGCAAACCTGCCACAGCTCTGTTTACAACCTTGAAGCGCGTACTCTTTCCGTAAGCGCCCAGGAAAATGAGGTGGTTTACGATTTTACTCTCTCTTTTCTCAGTGTTTTGAATGAACAGAAGCATGCCAACAATCAGATGAAAAAGATCATGATCCCGCTTAACATTCTTTGTCTCATGCTTTTCCTGGTCATTCTCTTTTCAATGCTGTTCGAAAATCCAGACCCGGACAGAAAATGCAGATGTTTTACGTGGATGGTCCTGGCTACCGCGGCTGCGCTTTTCAGTGACATAGGCGCGTGGATATTTGACGGAATAGCCTCCCGCGCTTTTGCGCTGTCAGTTTTTAACTACATGGCTATTGTTTCTGCACAGTTTATGGCCATAGCATTTATATGGTATGAGTATTATTACCTGAAGGATAGAGAAGAAATAAAAAAGTGGCCTGCCGTGGCAATAACTGCTTTCTGCACTTTGATGGTAATTGTTCTTACGGTGCTCACGCTGATGGGAAAGCTATTCTATATAGTTGACGGCGTGTTCTTTCCCACAGATCTTATCATCATCAGCACTCTGGCTTCGGCGATCAATATTATCCTGCTGCTGTATACTGTTTTCCACAGCCGCCGGGTACTCGGCTTGCATGACTTTATTGCTTTCAGTATGTATGGACTGGTACCTCTTTCCGTTGCGGTATATGAGTTATTTAATCCAACACTTGAGATCGGATACATTGCTCTTTCGGTTGCGGTATTTCTTATGTATGTCATGCTGCAGTCCGGTCAGGCAAGTAAGCTTAAGATGCGCCAGGATATTCTCGAAGAACTCTGCTACGTTGACCAGTTGACCGGACTTAACAACCGCCGCGCCTATGATGAAATGCTGGAGAAAAAGCATTCAGAAAAATCCTGCGGCGTCATCTTCTGCGACGTCAACGGTCTCAAGTACACCAATGACCACTACGGTCACAAAGCCGGCGATGAGCTGCTTCTCAAGTTCTCAAGACTGCTTCTCGACCACTTTGACAGCGATGCTGTCTTCCGTATCAGCGGAGATGAATTTGTCGTAATACTTCGCAATATCAAAGAAGAGGAATTCAGGCGTAAGGTCGATGTTCTTGCGGAGAATGCTTTCCGCCTCGGGGATATCTCATCGGTAGGCGGAGCCTTCAGCAAAGAAGAAACTGCATCAAATCTGGTTTATGAAGCCGAAAAGCTCATGTACAAATCCAAAGCGGAGTTCTACATGAGACATCCGGATCACGACAGAAGAAAAAAGACCGAATAAGATAGCTGATACTGTTCAGTAAAAAAGAAGGACAACGGTGTTTGACCGTTGTCCTTTTGTAATGCCTTGATCTGGTTTAGAACTTTCTTCCAGAACCGGAGTGAGTTGATCCGGAAGAGGAGGTGTGGCCGCTGCTGTAAGATGAGTGACCGCTGCTGCTGCTTCCGCCTCCGCCTGAACTGCGTTCTTCGGGAGGATCGTAGACTCTGCTGGTAGTTGTTCCAAGATAGGTATCGTAGAGACCGACTATTGAAATTGAATCTCTGACCAGGTATTCTTCCGCGGAAGTTGCTGTCTTTGGTACCTTCATCTTGGCCTGGGCCGCGCTGGTGGAAATGCCTCCGAACACGCTTCCTCCCAGAAGGCCCACAACAGTGGAAATGATCCAGGAAATAAAGGGCTTCTGAACTCTTCCGGTCTTCAGCATATGCTCAACGTCGCTGATATAGCTGAGGGCTGCCTTATAGGCTCCTCCTCCCTCAAAGGCGCTTTCTGCCTTTTCTTCAATTCTTTCTTTGTTGACGTCAGTGAGCACTGTGCTTCCGTAAGCGTCTGCGTAGCAGTATCCTCCGCGTATGCTCATTATAATGGAGTCGCAGCTGTCATTGAGACCGTAGCCGCAGGTGTCCAGAAGGAGCTTGCCGTAGGTACGGGTGGACATGGTGCTCATTCTGCAGGGAGTGAAGAGGACTATATCTACGCCGTATTTTTCTCTGATCTCTGCGAGCCTTGCTTCAAGATCAGTCTCCTGGGCATCGCTGAGAAGGTCCATTTCGTCAACCACTCTGGGAGCGTCGGGATCCTGAGTTCTGGTAACTGTTTCACCTCTCAGCGGCATCCAGTTGGTGGCAAAGGGATCGCCTTTTTCAAAGAGGGTGTACATGAGAACTACCCAGCGGTTAAAGGCTTCGTTGTATTCTCCCTTTCCCAGGCTGCTGTAGACTAAGTCATCAATGTCGTTGGCAATATCTTCGGTGTAAAGGGCTCTTGTGTCAGGGCCGCTGCAGGAGCACCAGCCTCCGCGGTCATTGGGATCCATGTCGATGAAGAGAAGGGCGCCTTCCCGTTCTTCGCCTATGCCGTAACCGTTGTAGTCGAAATAGTCGTCAGCAAAGCCCATCTGGCCCAGACCGTAGTCTGTAACGTCAGTGACGATGACCAGATCGTGAGCGGTGTCTTCACGGCAGGCAAGTATCATTTTTTCCAGAGCTTCTTCCTCTTCGTCGGTAAGAAGGTCTGCGTTATCGATAACGCGGGGAGCCTTTTCATCGTTGAAGAACTGGAAGTCTGCTGTACTTGCGGGATACCAGGAGGGAAGGTTTGTGTTTGCTCCGGCTGCTTCAGGAGTGCCGGTTTCAGTTACTGCAGGGCTTATAAGGTCTGTGCTTTCCGGCTCTGTGCCGCCTAAGGCCGGAACCGCTTCCTTGCCGGCTTCTGCGTTTTCTTCGATCTCGCCGGCAATGTACTTGTAGGCCGCGTACATAACGCCCCATTCGCCGTATTGATCGTAGTAGACTATGGCGTGTTCGGCAGCATCCTGGATCAGCTGGCTGTCGAACATTTTCTCTGCAGAACCCATGGGAACTATGGTGACCTGGTTCTCATCCTGAACGTAGAGGATCATGAAGCCTGTTTTATCGTCACCGTAGCCGAAATTGCAGCTTTCGTAGTAATCTCTTGCGAAATCTGCAGGTTCTTCATCAAGACGTTCGGAAAGAAGGGTCAGCGCCGCGAAGTCTACGCCGTATTTGGACATAAAGTCGATGAATTCGGCATCAAGATCATCTCTGTCCGCGTCTGAAAGGCCGCCGGTTGAGCTGTGGGCTCTGTAATAATCTTCGGCCCACATGTCATCCGCATAGGTAAAGAGGCAGGTCAGAGGACTTATGACCATGGTAAGGACCATGAAAATGAGCATTATTCTTGCTGTTGTCTTCTTCATTTTCACTACCTCCCCGTCATGTACATTACGAAGGCGATGCCTAAAACGGCAATGAGGCCCAGGATCAGGCGCTTAATGAAAATGCCGCGCTTAAGGCTCTTGTCGGAGGGCAGGGAGCCGACGACCTTGCCTGTCTGTCCGTTTACGGCAAAGCTGTAATTGACTCCTTCGTACTTGATAGTAAACAGGTAGGCCGGCAGGAGAAGATATCTGGCTTTCAGATCTGCCTTGAACTTGCCGCCCCAGGAACTTATGTTATTGTAGCCTGCTCCGCAGCGTGCTCTGGCAATGCTGTCAGCTGTACTGCGCATTCTCTTTTCGGCTCTTTGAGCTATGTCGTTCTTTGCCACATCGAAGCGGTCGGCGGTAAAGCCTGCCAGATAGGACATGTCAAAGGGCTTGACGTCGCTCATATCAAAGGGCTCGATGCTGTCCATAAGGGCGTCTTCAACCTTGGCGCTGGCATCTACGGGCAGGTCCTTAAAGGACATTGATACCGAACGTCCCAGATCGTAGGTGCTGGTGTCGGTGCAGCGGTAGTCGCCCTGTCTGTAGGTCCTGATCTTTTCTCCGCGGAATTCCAGGTCTCCGCTGAGAGTTCCGTTGAAGACCCAGAAGGGGACGTAGAGGCCGGTGACCTTGCTTAGAGCACTTTCGGAGAAGAATTTCCTGGGCAGAAGCGGCTTGTTCTTATAGTATGAGGTAAGCATTGCCGGAAGCTCCGATGCCTTGAATTTGAATGGAACTATCCCATCGGGACGAAGCTTTCCGGAAGCCTTCTGGGTAAGAACGATGTTGTTGCCGCAGTAGGGGCAGTTGAGGGCAAAGTTCTCAGCGGGAGCTATTATTTCCGCGCCGCACTGGGTGCAGTTATAAATGGGAAGGTCTTCTGCGTTGGGATCTGTTGCCTGAGCGTTGAGGCTGTCAAAATCAAAGCCTATGTCCAGTTTATGGGGGGTGGTGGAGCTGTTTGTCTTGGCGCCGCCTGTATCGATATCAAGCTCGGTGCCGCAGTATTCGCATACCAGTTTTCCCTTGGCAGGATCAAAAGCTATGGGTCCGCCGCAGGCGGGGCATTTTTTCTGTGCTACGTTATCCATTATTGTCTATTTCTCCTATCTGGGAAGGGCGGGAGTCCAGTATTCCTGAGCGAAAAGGTCGGTGAATACGTAGGTGACCTGGAGATTTGCGCTGCCCAGTTCTACGTAGCTGACTTCCAGTTCGCCGTCGACGAACATCTGATCGCCAAGCATGTAGGAATCCATGTAGTTGCCTTCGTAATCATAGTAGTCGCAGATGAAATCGATGACGTCGCCGTCCTTGATCTCGACCATGGACTTTGCGGAGGTTTCAGTTTCGCCGTTGGCGTAAATGGGATTTGCGCCTGAGACGAAGCCGTCGGGATGTTCGTTGTCGTAGGTGAGTATCAGTTCAACTCTGTCGCCGTTGAGAAGGGCGGGAACTCTGCAGCTGATACTGTAGTCGCTGCCATCCTTGGTGGTGTCTACGTAGTAGAAGGCGACGGGCTGGTTGTTGATAGCAGGCCAGGTGTCGTCGTAGTCACCCTGGAGAGCGCCTTCTTCGGATACTGTGAAGAGGTTGTCAAGACCCAGGTCGATGAAGCCTTCGCCGTCGTCGTAGAATACGTTGACTTCAATGTTTCTGACCAGATCCCATTGTTCCTGGGAGAGGGAGATCTGGTAGACGTCTCCGTTCTTGGACCAGATGAGATTGTCTGCGTTGAAGCTGTTGGCTTCAATGATGGCAGCGGCTTCGTCTTCGCTGATGACGGAGCGGTCAGAGAGAAGACCGGTGAGAAGGGAGGTCATGTTGCTGCCGCCCAGGAGGGAACTGAGTGCGGATGCGGAGCTGCCGGAACCGGAGCTGCTGCCGCCCATAAGTGCGCTGATCAGGTCAGTGGAAAGGCCGGAGGTGTTGGAGGAACCGCCGGAGGTGGTGCTGAGGAGACCGTTGAAAATTGCGCTGTAGGGGTTGGAGCTGGTGGAGTATGCGCTGCTCTGTACGCTCTGTGCGGAGCCGGTCACGCCTGCGAAGGCCTGGATGCAGCGGGAGTATTCGTCGTCCATTCCGATGGCGTCATAGGTGTTGACAGCGTTCTTGACGTTGCCGGGCTTGCTCATGGGGAAGTAAATGGAAAGTCCGTAGGAGTTGTCGATGTTGTTGGAAGTCCTGTTGTACTTGACTGCGCCGAGAACCGCTTCGGCAAGGGCTTTGCCTTCTTCGGTGCCCATGTTGATCGCAAGGTTTACAAGGTCGACCTGGTCGATCTTGCTGGTGGAGTATTCTCTGCAGCTGCTTCTTGCGTTGGAAACTGTTGCGTAGGTGTTGGAATCCTTGATGAGTTCAGTTGTGGAAGTTGCGAAGTCTACCAGCTCTGCGGGGAGAGTTGCCGCCAGCTCGGCAAGGTCTGTGAGAGACAGGGTCGCCTTCTGGGAGGGAACCTTCTGAGCGCATGAGTCTACAAAGTCATCGACTATTTTCTGGCCGATCTCGATGGTGGGCATGGAAGTGTTCTTGGAAAGGTTAGTGATCCAGTTGGTGTAGTACCAGCCGTAGCCTGCTTCAACTTCTTCGGAAGCGATCATGTAGTCTGCATAGTTGCTGAGCATGAGACCTGTTTCGGCAGTTGCCATGAGGCATGCGTCAAAGCCTACGAAATCAAACTTGATGCCTGCGTTGTTGAGAGCCTGGTTGATGCCGCTGAGGCCCATGGAACCCTTGCTGGTGAACTTTTCGTCGTAGCCGTAGCCTGTGAGGGAGCCGCCGCCGTGATCCCAGAAGATCAGGTCGTAGCGGTCTGCCTTGTAATTCTTTACGCAATAGTTGATGAAACCGGTAAGAGTCGCGGGATCGGTCATGCATTTGCTGCCTTCATCTTTGGACAGCTGTTTCAGTCCGCCCTGTTCGACCTTGTAGATCTGGTTGGTCTTGGAGCTGATAATGGAGTTGTTCCACTTGCTTGCGCCGCCGGTGTAAACGATGATGTTTACCTTGTCGGAAATAGTTGCGTTGGCCATTTCCTGAAGGTCGGCAGTTGCCAGGCCGCTTTTTGATTCAAGGTCTGCGCCGCACATATAGACCATAATGGTGACGGTATCTTTGCCGCTGCCCTTAATGGTTGTGAACTTGTCGCGGGCGCCGGATGCTATGCTTTTGTCAAGCTTTCCGGTATTTTTTGAGGTGACCCAGCCGGAGGAGGTGGTAGTGGAGTTTACGCTGCCCAGAAGGCTGGAGAGGTTAAATGCGGATGCTGTGCTTCCCTGAGACTGCTGGCTCGTGTAAGTCTGAGCCGGCTGAGATGTGTAGGAATTGCTTCCTGTGGAAGAGCCTCCTCCAAGGAGTCCTGAGAGTCCTGCACCGCCGCCGCCAAGAAGTAAGACTGCAAGGACGATGATCTTCAGAAGACCGCCGCCGGAGGATCTTTTCTGGCTCCCGCCGCCGCTGCTCTGGCTGTATTGCTGTTTTCTGCCCTGATAGGCGTCCTGCTTTCCCACAGGACCGGTGCCCAGGCCTTCGCCTCTCTTGTAGACGTCCTTACCCTGGCCCGTAACTTTCTTTTCGTGGTTTTCCGGAATGTTAGGCATTGTTTTTTCCTCTTTCTATTTCCCTGAAATTACTATACCCTCGGCGGCGACCCAGGGAATGAGTTCTCCGCCTGTGCTGTATTCCTTTGAAATTGCGCATATGTTTTTAAGCATGTCCGCAAGATTGCCGGAAATCATTGTTTCGCTTACGGCATTGGTTATTCTGCCGTGCTCTATTCTGAAGGCGTTCTTTGCAACGCCTGAGAAATCGCCGTTGACGCTGGGGGAACCGCCGGAGAAGCGTCCTACTAAAAGTCCGTTTTCAACGGATTTTATCATCTCATCGATAGATTTATCGCCCGGCTCGATTATGAAGCTTCCTGAGGTGTTTTTTGACCTCTGAAGGCCTGTCTTATTGGCTCCGTAGAGGGACATCATGAAGGATTCAAGCTTTCCGTCCTTTATTACGTCGTAGTCCTCTGAGATGAAGCCTTCACCTGTCCAGCGTTCGCCGCCTAAAGTTCTGTCGTCAAGGGGTGCGGCCGAGACAGTGAGAAGGGGAGAAGCGACCATTTCTCCAAGCTTGTCCTTCCAGATGCTGGTGCCTTCGATGAGGCTTCCTTCTCCGGCAAACTGGCCCAGGGCGCTCAGAATGAAATCTGCCGCGCAGCCCGGCTCCATGACTATGGTCCCTGTGAACTTGCCTTCCACTGGAACTGTATCGATGGAGTTTTCCGCCGCTTCCAGATCTCTGCGTATGGTGTCCTGATCTATGAGGGGGACGGTCAGGTCTACGGTATCAACGCCGGTGTAGAAGAAGGATGAAGTGTTTTCTCCGTCGTTGCCGGCCATGTCTATGCCTATGCCGTAGCTTCCGCCTTCGCTTCTGAATACAGCTCCTTTGCTGTTGCGGTAAATGCTTCTTCCGCCCTTATGCTCTGTGCACAGTTCGGTTATGAGTATTTTGGGATACTCTTTTGCGATGGTCTCCTTCAACTCTGCGCATCTGTCAAAGAAAAGGGGAATGTCGGGAACTCTTACTCCCCAGCTGTAGCTTCCCGTTTCGGGGACCGGATTCAGCTGCCAGGCTTCGTCGGGAACACCTGCGGCTGCTACTTCCATGCAGTCCTCAGCGGCTTTTCTGATGTCCTCTTCTTCAAAGGAATTAATGGCGATGCTGCCTTTTCTGTGGTCTTTTATAACAGTCAGGCTCATGCTGTGGCCTGTAAGTGTGCGGAAAAGGGTGAATTCATCTTCCGCAAGGGTAAATTCGTTGGTGACGGATTCGCCTGCCGTAACGACGGCATCATCTGCTCCCTGTTCCATGAGTATATCAAGGGCAAGAGCCGAGACTTTTTCAAGTATATCCATATCAGCGTCCTCCCATCATTACTTTACATCTGAGCTCGGGACCGCCCAGGCCCACGGGCATGGGCTGCTTCTTACCACAGTAGCCGCAGTCTTCCCAGCTGATCTTGTCGGAGACCATGTCAACGGTCTTGAGCATTTCGAAGGCCACACCGGAAATGGTGGTGTCCAGAATTGCTCTGCCCAGCTTGCCGTGTTTGATCTCATAGCCCATGGTAATGCCGAACATGAATTCTCCGGTGTTGTCAGCCTGACCGTTGCCTGTATCTATGAGGTAATAGCCGTCGTCTACGGAGGCTATCATGTCCTCGATCTTATCCTTGCCCGGGTGAATGGCTGTGTTGCGCATTCTGATAAGTGGCTCGTCGTTATAGGCAAAGGCTCTGGCATTCCCGCAGGGGGCGACGCCGAAGCGCTGGGCCGTTTCTCTGTTGTGCATATAGCCCACCAGTATGCCGTCTTTTATAATAGGCGCGTCGACGGCAGGAGTTCCTTCGTCGTCTGCGAAGACGGGAAGGGGAGCCTGCTTGCCGAAGGCAGTATTGGCAAAGTCCGTAAGGCTTACCAGAGGTGAAGCTACTTCCCTGCCCAGGTTCTTTCCGGCTACGCTTCCGCCTATGACCAGATCCGCTTCTACGGTATGTCCCACTGCTTCATGGGCCAGCATGCCGCCAAGGCTTCCGCCTATGATGACGGTCTTCAGGCCTGCTTCTGCGTATACGCCGCTGCACTTGTCCATAAGTTTCTTGTGGCAGCGGTCTATTGCGGGGAAGAGGGCTGAGGGATCCTTGAATCTTTCTTTAAAGTTTCCGAAGCCTCCGATGGGGGAGTACATGTCTATGGGGCTTCCGTCCGGTCCTTCGGCAGTCATGAGGAAGTTGACGTAGGAACGGGGAATGCAGAGGGATGCCTCTGCTCCGTCAGAAGTGATCAGGTACTTTTCTCTGGATTCCGTAAAGATTATGACTCTGCGGCTGATGAGTTTTTCTTTTGAGGCAATGTACTCATCGATCTCTTTCATGAATTCGATGAATTCTTTCTGCTCGGTATCAGAATAAGTGATGCCGGAATCTATGTTTGCATAAGGAATGGCAGGTCTTGCGGCCAGACCTTTTCCTATGCGTCCATCCATGAAGATGGCGTTGTCCGCCGCTGATCTGAGGACTCGTCCGGCAGCGTCGGCGCTCAAATCTGCCTCGGAAGCGAAGCCGTAGACTCCGTTCTTGCAGACCCTGGCGGAGACTCCCGCGCCGTCTGCTCTGGAGTTGCCGACCAGGTTTCCCTGAAGCATTGAGACCTTGCGGGTGGAGTTCCTCTGGGCCCTCAGCTCAGTCTGGCAGCCGTCCGGCAGCAGGCCTTTATAGGGTATGATTATTTCTTTCATTTTATCGTCCTTTCACAGGTGAATACGCCAAAAGGGCATAAGAACCTAAAATACACAATAAATCAAATTAGCATACCACAAAAGCTTGAAAAATAAAAGACTTCCGACGTAGGGGAAGGCTGAAACTGAGTTATTTGCGTGGACTGTTTTCTTCTGGTCGTGAGACAGGAATAAAAGGTTTCGCAATGAGTTAAAAAAGGCGTTTCTTATGATATCGTTGAGCGCATAATTGTAGTAAGTTTTTATCGTTTGGGCTCAAATTAGCCTGTCTGAAAAGCAAAAAACATCCAAAACTGACTTTTGCACATTTTTTCGGCCAAAAAGTCAGTCAATTTCTCTTTTTCGTGACCTAAATTGATTGCCATAGTTGGGTCATACTAACTTGTTGAGTAAAAAACAAGCGATTTGAGAAAAAATACATATTGTTTGCAGCAAGCTCTTTGAACTGATCCGCACAGGAACCTCAAAAGACTTTGATATGCCTGAAAAAGACTGACTTTTTAGTTTTTTTCTCATCAAAAAGTCAGTTTTTCGTGTTTTCCACTCATTTAAAATGCTAAATAAAAAAAGATGAGTGGAAGGAATACTGTTTCACTCATCCTGTCTGCTTTTCCGGAGAATTTTTATCGTATTAATTCAAGTTTTTATCGATTATTGCTTCTTTTCGCTCTAACTCAGATAAACAAGCAGCATTCCTGCAAATATGCAGCCCTGAGCAAGGGAGTTTGTTATCTGTTCTATCCAATTGGACTTTGGATCTGCGCTGTCAAGCCTTGATGCGAATATGCCCATGAGGCACATCCCAAGAATACCCATAATAAACAGTACGCTTTGGGGCATAAGGAACAGCCTTCCGCCCAGATCTCCGGATTTCCCTGAAATAATTGAAAAGGCGATTCCTGCAATAAGAGCTATCATACTTAAAGGCATGATTATTCTCATCTGGAGAAACATCCACCAGACGTTTTTCTTTTCCGTCGCCACTATGATCTTCCACAGAACTTTAATACATCCGGACAGGAAGGTCACCGCGGCAGCTATGACCACCACTGTGTTTTTAAGTATCAATCCGAGGAGTATGCTTGTTCCTCCGAAGAATAAAACCGGGAGGAAATCAACCAGAGCCAGACTCACGGAAAATCCTTCGGGGACGGTATCCTTTGTCATTTTTACGTTCTTTCTCATAACTTATTTTTTATTGCATTCAGCTAAGAATGCATCTGCGCTGCTTCTGTTTTGAAAGATGTGGATTTCTTTATCAGAATATTTACTGAGCAAATCAAGGACGCAGGGTCTGCTCTGAGTGTTAAAGTTCCTGATAAACTCAATAAACTCCGGATCGTCTTCGTCCTCCGGTTCTATCCAGGGCATGTCCGCCCGGGCTTTTCCTTTTCGCTCTTTTATCCCCGCAAGACATAACTCCGCGGGGTAGTCCAGGAAGAATACGGTATCACAGTTCTGCATTCTAATTTCCATGGTGGAACTGTAATTGCCGTCAATGATCCACCGCTCTTTTCCGATCACCTCCGTAAGACGCCGGAGGAAAACTTCCTTATCCACATTTGTTTTGTCGGAATTCCAATAGAGCATATCAAGATGAAAAAGGGGAATTCCCGTAATATCATGGAGTGCCCTGGAAAAGGTACTTTTGCCGCTTCCCGGGCAGCCTATTACTATAACTTTCTTCATTCTTATTATGACTCGCGTCTATCTTTTATTGTGTCGATTTTTTCTTTTACTGGTTCTATGATCTTGCCTTTTATGGAGAAGCGGGCAAGGAGGTGGAGGAACTGTCTGATTTCCTTTGCCTTTGGAAATTGTCCGGCGATCACAACTGCCTGCTTGAGGGTATGATCCGTAAAGTCTGTAAGAGTGACTGCTCCTGTTGAAGATAGTACACGGAAGAGTTCGTCAACCAGCTGAAATCTTTCGGGAGTCGTCATACCGTTAATGGTTTTGTTTATTGCATCCCTGAATTTCACGCTTTTGTCGGCTAGTGCGTCCGCTCTTATGAAAGAAGAACTGTCCAGGCCCCAGGCGAAAATATCGTGGGCGGCAGGGCCGTCCTTTTCACAGGCGACAACGTCCATTTCCCCTGCCAGTCCCATGAGCATGCCCACAATGCTTGAAGTGGGGACGAAGGTAACGACCTTGTCCGCAATAGCTCGGTAGCCGGGAGTATCGAGGAACTCTTTCATAAATCCGGGACCGTCGTAGCTGGCAATGCTCTCAATTCTGGACTGAATGTCCGGTTTTGCTTTGGCCGCGGCGTAAATGGCAAGATTGCCGCCCTTGGAGTGGCCTGAAACGATCAAGGGACCGGTGTAGCAGCCGGCAATGGTTTCAAGGTATTCGGCGGCGTCCCTCTGTGCCGGGACCCGTTGGATGACAGCCAGCATGCAGTTTTCCTTCCAGCCTACAAGTCTGTCGTCGGTGCCTCTGAAGGTGACGTAGATCTTGCCGTCGGGGCCGAAAACGGTAAGAGCGGACATCTGCTCTGTGTGTTCCTCGCTTATGATATTTACGAAGTGAGTGATCTTAATGTCCGCGTATCTGGGGGCAAGGGCTATCTTATGCAGTATGCGCATCATGCTCGGTGATGCTAAAAGGCCAAGGCTTTTGTCCTCCTGTCTTCCGTGCATTGAAAAATAGGCGTTGAAAACCTCCGAATACTTTGCTGTTTCGTTTTCTCCGAGAACTTCTTTGAAATCTGCTTTGCCCATGGTGGCAAATATCAGTCGGTCTATTTCGTTTACAGGGGAAACCTCAAAGCTCAGGTCTCCTCTGAAATTAAGGTAGTCTTCAAGTGTGTACATTACAGTAGTATTTCTCCTGCTCTTTTCAGTATGGGAAGTTCTCTTTGAGATACGAGATCTCCCCAGGGAGTAGAGCGTTGTTTTTCATATTCGCTGATTGCTTCCTCATAGCTCAGCTTAGCCGTATTCAGGCAGATATCTGTGAGTTCCTGATGTGTAAGGCTTCTGTCACCGAAGGTCAGGACCTTGCAGAGGAAGTAGTGATTTATGTTGTGTCTGTGTATAAGGTTGTAGTAGTCGCTGACCACGCCGATCTTGCCGGTGATCTCGACTTCGGCACCCAGTTCTTCCTTAAGTTCCCGCCTTACGGCTGCTTCCGGTGTTTCTCCCGGATCTATGCCTCCTCCGGAGGTTTCCAGAAAGATACCGTGTCCGAAATCATCCCAGCGTCTGACTCTGACAAAATAAAAAAGGCGGTCTTTGTCATAGACTATGGCTCTGGCAATGCTGCGGTCATGGTCCGTATATTCAAAGGGCCACCGGGTATCCGTAAATTCAAGATATAATTCCTGTTCGTTCATTTTCATACCTCGAGTCTATTATACCACACATGCCTTGTAAATAAAAAACAGCAGACTCACAGGGGAGTCTGCTGTAAATGCTATGCCTGAATAAAGTAGATCAAAAGTGAAACTGTCGCTACTGCCAGCCATGCCAGACCTGCGTATATCAGCGGGGCAGGGTGGCCCTGACGCTTAGAAGCCATGCGGCTTTTATAGTCAATGTAGCTTTCTTCAGATTCCTCGTTTTTGATCTTGCGGGGGAGCCCCTTTGTGGTTGACGCAAGGTAGCCCAGGCCGTCGAAAAGACCTTTGCCGCTTACCCAGACCATGGCGCCCAGTCCGGTCAGGGCTGCGAAGGCTGCGAAGGCCGCATCGCATATGCCCATGATCAGCTTTTCGCCGTTTCCGGAAAAGGTGCCGCGGAGCAGACATATTACCGTGAACAGTATCAGGCCTGCTCCAAAGCAGATCAATGTTTTTTTCAGTTTGTCTGTCACTTGGTGAGTTCCTCTTGATATGCCGTAAATTCAGCGTCATTGCAGTTTACGAAATGGCCTGGAGCGACCTCTCTCCAGGAGGGCTTGTCCACGGAATAATCGTGGTCTACTGCCGGTACGTAGGTTATACGCTTGCGCTGCTTCTCGTAATGGGGGTCGGGAAGGGGAATGGCTGAAAGGAGGCTCTTCGTATAGGGGTGAAGAGGATGCTTGAAGAGCTCTGATGCGTCTGCAAGCTCAACCATTTTTCCGAAGTACATGACGAGTATGCGGTTGGAGAAGTACTTGACTACGGACAGGTCATGGGCAATGAAGATAATGGTCAGGCCCATGGTGTTTCTCAGGTCGTTGAGAAGGTTGATGACCTGAGCCTGAATGGATACGTCAAGGGCAGATACCGGTTCGTCGGCAATGATCAGGGAGGGCTCCAGAACTATTGCTCTCGCTATGCCTATACGCTGACGCTGACCGCCGGAGAATTCGTGGGGATAGCGCTCCGCGTGCTCGGGGACCAGGCCTACCAGAGTAAGCATTTCAGTGACCTTTTTATCGATGTATTCCTTGTCGGTGATACCTCTGATGCGCAGACCCTCGGCGATGATCTCGCGTACTGTCATGCGGGGGTCCAAAGATGCCACGGGATCCTGGAATATCATCTGCATTTTGTCCATAATGCCGGACTTGAGATCCCTTTTGACCTCTGCCTTATCTGCCGCCAGCTGTTTTTTCAGCTCTGACGCCAGCTGTGAGTTTCCTGCTGCTGCGGCTTCTTTGATCTGCTTCTTTGCCCAGGAAACGCCGGTCCCGATGTGATAACCGTCGAACCAGACATCTCCGCCTGTAGGCTCGTAAAGCTTGATAATAGTACGTCCGGTAGTGGTTTTACCGCAGCCGGATTCGCCTACGATACCCAGGACTTCGCCTTGTTTTACGTCAAAGCTGACGTTGTCGACAGCCTTCAGTTCTTCGCCGGAAAGCTTGAAGTACTGCTTCATATCCTTTACGCGGAGAAGAGGTTCATCGGGGCTTTTTCTTTTGCTTGGAATATTCTTTTCAGCCATGATTTATTCCTCCTTTCCGTACTGAGCCATTCTGGCAATACGTTCGGTGACAAGCCTGGGAGGCTCGACCTTAGGCGCATCGGGATGAAGCAGCCAGGTCGCTGCCCAGTGGGTGTCCGTAATGGGGAACTTGGGAGGTTCTTCCTCGAAGTCTATTTCCATTGCGTACTTGTTTCTTACGGCAAAGGCATCACCAACAGGAGGATGGATCATGTTGGGCGGAGTGCCGGGAATGGCTTCCAGTCTGTCTGTGCTTTCCAGGTCCGGCATGGATGCCAGAAGGGCCCAGGTGTAGGGATGGCGCGGATCGTAGAACACTTCCTCGGAAGTACCGTATTCAACGATCTTGCCTGCGTACATGACTGCGATCTTGTCTGCCATGTTGGCAACGACACCCAGGTCGTGGGTAATAAAGATAATGGAAAGATTTCTTTCCTTTTTAAGTTTGTTGATGAGTTCCAGTATCTGGGCCTGAATGGTTACGTCAAGAGCAGTGGTAGGCTCGTCGCAGATAAGAATATCGGGATTTGCCGCCAGTGCAATGGCAATGACTATACGCTGACGCATACCGCCTGAAAACTGGAAGGGGTACTGCTTGATCCTCTTTCTTGCCTCGGGAATGCCGACTTCTTCCATAAGGGAGATGGCTCTGGAATAGGCCATGCCCTGAGTTACCTTGTAAACCATCTTGCCTGCAGTCTTGCGCAGATGCTCGATCATTTCAACGGCCAGTTTTCTGAAGTCCAGATCTTCTGCCTTTTCAAGCCGGTTTTCGAAGTTTTCTCTTACTCTGACGCAGTCTGTAAGGATGTTGCTCTTCAGCAGCTCCATGTCCAGATTCTGCTTGGCGATCTTCTTTGTGTTGGAAATAGGATTGCCGGTTTTCTCAAGCTTTATGCCTTCTTCATAGCGATCGATGGCAATGCTTATGGCATTTCTGAAGGTGTAGGCGAGGGAATCTTTGCTGATGGACAGTTTGTCGATGGCTGCTTCAACGGCGTCACCGGCAAGCTTCATCTGTTTTCTTGCTTCGCCAACGCTGTATTGAGAAGAGAATACCTTTTCGGATTCCTTAAGGATTTCAACGGCTTTTTTCTGGTTTTCAACGGCTGCGGCGTGAGAGTAGCTGATAGCTGCTTCAACATTGCCGGTAAACTCATTGAGGAAATTGTCGTCCAGGTACTGTCTGAACTGGGCGTTCATGGGTTCGACTTCATTGGGGCGAAGCTTGGTGCCTGCGTCCTTGTAGAGCTTGTAGCCTATGGAGAACCAGTCGGGGGAGGGCTTTTCAAGGATGGGGACCATGGCCTCTTTAATTTCTTTGAGAGTGGCCGTAAGCTCAGTGGTTTCACCTGTCTTTACGTATGCCTTGTTCACAGCGAGGAGTTTTTCTCTCAGGGCGAGAACAGGGCTGTCCTTGGTGGTGACAAAGTCATGAACAGAGGCCTTGATCTGGTCTGCCAGTTCAGTGACCTTGCGGCTGATGACCTTGGGCTTGCCGTCCAGTATGGCAATGAGAAGACCTTCGGTCTCGTCTGCCGCTGTCTGGGCTGCAGCAAGGGCATCGTCGTACTTGCGTTCATGACTGTTGGAGATCTTGGTGAAGGAGCGCAGAGTGTTCATCTGGTCCTTTACGTAGGCTGCCGCGTTTGGCTTTCCCTGAGCGGTAATGGCTTCGGTCATGGTCTTTTCAAGAAGAGCTGTACGGGTCTTGTATTCCTTTTCAGCGTCTTTTTGATTGGCCTTGCCGTTGAGTATCATAGCCTCGGTCAGCTGCCTGCCGATCTTCATGATGGGGTTAAGAGAGGAGAGGGGGTCCTGGAATATCATTGCGACGCGGTTGCCGCGAAGCTGGTGGAACTCCTCTTCGGAGATTTTCAGAAGGTCTTTGCCGTCGTAGAAGATCTCTCCGCCTTCGTTAATGGCGTTGCCTGCTTCAATGCCCATAATGGCTCTTGCCGTGACTGACTTGCCTGAGCCGGATTCGCCGACTATGGCAAGAGTTTCTCCCTTTTCAAGGTCGAAGGAAATGTCTCTTACTGCCTTAACGTTTCCGTTATAGGTACGGAAGGAAATGACCAGGTCTTTGACTTCAAGAATTTTGTCCATATTAGTCTTCTCCTCCTCTCAGTGTCGGGTTGAATGCGTCTCGCAGTCCGTTGCCGAAGAGATTGAAGGAAATCATCAGCAGGGAAATTGCCAGAGCCGGGAACAGTATGATGTGGGGATAGGTGGACAGGTAGCCCTGGCCGTCGCCGAGCATGGTACCGAGAGAGGTAAGGGTCCTGCTGTTGAAGTTGTAGATTCCCAGGAAGGAAAGGGTCGACTCGCTGAGAATTACGGAAGGAATGTCCAAAGCGCAGGCTGTGACTATGGTCCCGAGAGCGTTGGGCAGAATATGCTTGAACATGAGTCTGCCGTCCTTGGCGCCCAGAGTTCTGGCGGCCAGAATGTATTCCTGGTTCTTGAACCTGTAGAACTGGGTCCTTACAAGATAAGCCTGGCCTATCCAGCCGGTCAGGAAGTAGGCGAAGACCAGACCGCCGAAGGCACTCATCTTGCCTGTATTGACCATGTGCAGCTTGACCAGAACGCAGGAAACGATAAAGGGTATGCCGCTTATAATGTCCGAAATACGTTCGCCTATAAGGTCCACAGCTCCGCCGTAGTAGCCTTCAATGGCGCCGTAGATGGTTCCCACAAGGAAGTTGACCAGGGAAACGGCAATGGACAGCAGGAAGGAGAGGCGAAGGCCGCTGGCGATCCTGACCAGAATATCGTATCCGGTGGGGTCAGCGCCAAGAAGGAATTCCGGAGCGTGGCCGTTGCGATACTGGTAGTAGTTGTAGTAGAGGACGCGGACGGTTCTCATATTGGAGTCTCTCTGCATATAGTCCATTATGTTGCCGTCGCCGTCTCTCAGGTAGTTGTCGATTAGGCCGTTTTCCATGACGTCCGCAACTTCCATCTTCTTGCCTTTTTCGTTGACCGGCCACTGCTTTGCGTTGTGGCGGTACCAGTAGTTGGCGTCATCGCGGTTGTATTCGTCGCACCACTCACCGTAGATGTTGATCATGGGGTAGATGGCCCTGATGCCGCTTTCAGCCTCCCAGGCTTTGATGTCGTTGTATTGATCCTCTGTAAGTGACAGGTACTGGAAACCCATCTCCATGTAGGAGTCAACTCTTGCGTCTCGGTAGGTATTGCCTTCGGCAGAGTATTCATCACCTATGGATATTATGGCGCCATACTGGCTCTCGATTCCGTCGGACCACTGACAGCCTTCGCCCTCAGTGTCCTCGGCACCCATGCCTATACCCATTATGTAAATGAGATACTTGTCGTTGAGCTTCTTGTTATATCCGCCGTCCCAGAAGCCGTTGATGTTGAGAGCTCTGTTAATTGGGCGGCATTTTGCGTAGGTACCGTTGGCTTCGCTCATTTCGTACTTGGTAATGAAAGGGCCTATGAAGGCGAAAAGGAGCAGGCACGCGATGATGATGGCTGCAACAACAGAGCTCTTGTTCTTGCAGAATCTTCTCCAGGCGTCCTTGAAGAAGCCTACCGGTTTTGTTTCGAATTTAACGTCGTGGATATCCGCATCCTTCTGGACCAGGCGGAACTTGGAGGCAGGAATATCCGGAATTACGAAGTTCTTGATATCTGCCATGTTATCTTTCTCCCATTCTGATTCTCGGATCAAGGAATCCGTAACTGAGGTCGATGACGATGGTGCTTGCGAGACCGATGATGCAGTAGAACATACTGGTTGCCATGAAGACATCGTAATCGAGAGTCGTAATGCTCTGGAGATAGAGTTTGCCTATGCCGTTGATGCCGAAGATGGTCTCTGTGAGCATTGCGCCGCCCAGAATACCCAGTATCATGCCCAGAATTCTGGGAAGAATGGGGACCATGGCGTTTTTCATGGCATGGCGGGAAATTGCCTGGGACTTGGTAAGTCCCTTGGTTCTTGCAAGAAGCATATAGTCGCTGGTGAGAGCTTCCGTCAGCTCTGCTCTGGTCATACGGGTGAGACCCGCAATGGAACCGAAGGAGAGGGACAGGACGGGAAGGACCATGGACTTGAGCATGACCTTGGAGAACCATTTGCCCCCGGCGTCGTACAGGGATGACATAATGAGGGGGAACCACCCCAGCTTAAAGCCGAGAAGGTATTGGAGCAGAAAAGCATAGACAAAGACCGGAACCGATATGAAGAGCATAATGATTATTGAGATAAGGTGGTCCTGCCATTTGTTTTTCTTGATGGCCGCGAAAACTCCCAGGATGATGCCCACGGGAATGGATATCAGAAGCTCCAGAGAGTTGATGATGACAGTGGGAGGCAGTCTCTTGATGATGACTGACGCTGCGGGCTGGAAGTAGTCGATCTTCCAGGATGTGCCCCAGTCCCACTTGGTAAAGATATTCTTAAGATAAATTGCGTATTGCACCATAATGGGCTTGTTCCAGCCGAGAGCTTCGCGGCGTGCCCGCTCTGCTTCGGCCTGATTGCCCATCATCGGCAGCTCCGGTTCAAGGAGCTTTATAAGAACAAAACAGATCGTCATGATGATGAATGCAGTTACCAGCATGAGACCTATTCTCTTCAACACATACTTAAACGTAGACATTCAATTCACCTGCTGCAGTTTAGGAAAATCCCGGGCGGATAACCCGCCCGGGATTGATTCTATGTGGGTCGGAAACCTTTGTGGGGCAGGGCTCTATTCGTAATTGAGGGAGCCGCCCTGAGAGGCTACGTAATCAGCCCATTCTGCGTCGGTGTAGTTATAAGTCATAAGACGGATTCCGCCGTAACCGTACATGATGTTGTAATCGTAAGTAGCGAATTCAACCTTCTTGGAGTACATTGCGGGGAGGATCTCCATGCCCCAGGGGATGCACTGATAAGTGGCGAGGATGCCGCTTTCAAGCTGGGAGAGGATGGTCATGCAGAGATCCGGATCGTTTGCATAGAGGTTTGCATCGTTGATGGAGTCGCCCCAGTATGCGAAGGTGTTTTCGGTTTCTTCTTCAACGCCGTCGCCGTCAAGGTCTGCCTTGACAACGAGAATCTCCTTTGAGGGATCCCAACCGCAGGATTCGTGGATCTTTGCCAGGCCGCCCATGTAATCGGGGGAGCAGTAAACACGAATGGTACTGAAGGGGTAGAATGCTGCGCCGCCCCATGCGCCTCTGATCATTTCGACTCTGCCGAGAGCAACGTCGTCATATCTGGAGGTGGAGCCGCTGGTGAAGGTAAAGGTGATCTTTCCTTCGAAGCCGGTACCCTTGGTAGCTTCTGCTACGAAGTCGTTGAGCAGGTTCTGCTGCATGGTATCGTCGGAGGAAAGGGTGCTTGCTGCGGAGCACATGCAGGTGATGTGGATCTCCTGACCGTCGGTGTAGTTGCCGTCGGCGATGGCCTGTTCGTAGACCTTCCGGAAGAGCTCCTTGGCCTTGGGAACATCGTAACCGGTGACTGCGTTGTATGCGTCGTCAACAGTTGCATAGGGAGTACCGCTGCCGTATTCGATGCCGTAGAGGCGGAGAACTGCTTCCTTAGCTTCGGTGGTGTTTCTGTACTGAGATTCGGAGTTGTTTTCGATATCGTAGTAGTACAGGTAGTTCAGCAGGTAGTATGCGGGCTTGTAAGCGGGGGATGCTTCCTTGCAGAAGCGGGCTCTGTCCATGGAGAGGGAGATAGCTTCTCTGAACTCATCATAGTAGAGGACCTTCTTGTTTGCGCCGTCGTTTGCTTCGTCTTCAAGTGCTGCGAGTGCATTGAGATCGGATGCGAAGATGTAGCGGAAGGTGTAGGTCTGGTCAGTCTTGTAGAGGTTGTCAGACATACGGTAGGTAGTGGTCTGATCGGAGGTGAGTTCGATATCGTCAAGGTCGCCCTTGAGGAACATTTCAAGCTTGGTGTTTTCGTCGGTGATGATGTTGTAGATGATTCTGGTGGTCTGATACTGACCTTCGTGCTTGCCGTCGGTCCAGCCGTACCAGTTTTCGTTCTTTTCGAGAACGTACTGCTTGTCCTTTTCAAAGTTTACAAGCTTGTAGGGTCCGCAGCTGATGGTGGTTGCAAGGTCGGTTGCGTAAGTGGTAGCAACAAGGCCTTCGACCTGGGACTTGCCTGCCTCGTAAAGAGGTTCGTAAACGAGCCAGTTAGAGGTGAGGGAAGTGAGCATGTAGAACTTGGTCACGGGGTTTTCGTTGATGTAGATGAGGGTGTAGTCATCTTCTGCGTAGAGACCTACGGTATCCCAGGTGACTTCGGGATACTGTTCATCGTAGATCATGTAAGCGGGCAGATCATCTTCAGTTTCGCCCCAGTTGGGGTTGTTGGTGGTAATGGGTGCGAAGAGTTCATAGGACTCATCGGTGAGGGGAACGAGGCCTTCTTCGTCCATGAGAGCGACCAGTTCATCCCAGGTGGTGACGTCGAAATAATCTTCGCCGTATGCGTCAACGTAATCATAGAGGGTGTCGCCGCCGAGCCATTCGTCAAGAGCGTAGCCTACTGCGAAGTAGACCTTGCCGCCGTCGGGAGTGGTATAGACGCCGTCTTCGCCCTTGACCAGGTCTTCCATGGTGTAGTAGGCGTTGGCTGCGTTTTCAGCGTGAGCGATTTTGCCGGAATACATGTAAGCCTTGGCGCCTACGATAGCGGTGTCGGAACCGGTGTAGTAGCTGTTAGCTCTGTAGTTCATCATTTCGGGAGCAAGTAACTGCTGCATGGAGTAGACGTAGTCGTTGGCATCGATCTTGGTGCCGTCCTGCCAGGTGCAGTCGGGGTTGAGGGTGATTCTATAAACACGACCTGTTTCGCCGTCTTCGATTCCCCACTTTGCCTTATCGGCAAAGGTATCGGTAATATCGTCGACTGCGGTCGCCATTTCGTAGACCCATTCAAAGTTTACGCCGTCTTCCGCAATGGTAAGGTCAATGAGACCGGGGGTGCAGTAACTAAGCAGAATATCATCGGAATTCATTTCCCATGCGTGAGGATTCCAGTTGAGGGGTGTTGCAGAGTCTGCAAGGTTGTAGGTGTATTCAGCCTCTTCAACTTCCGCGGCGGGGTCTGTCGGGGTTTCAGTTGTGGTAGGTTCTTCTGTCGTTGTGGCTGCGGGTTCTTCTGTCTTTCCGCATGCTGCCATGGAGATCACCATAGCGAGGGCCAGAACAATAGAAAGCATCTTTTTTAGATTCTTCATCTTATTCCTCCTAACTTATAACTTCCCACTTTCAGACGCTGAATTGCGTTTGAACGTTATGGTTGATACTAATTTAGCATACACAGTGTTTTTTTTCAACCAATAATATAGTAATAATTACTAAAAAAGACCCTTCCCGCAATGGGAAGAGTCTTAGGCGCAAGCCTTTAAATTTCAGGGATTGAGGATACGTCTACCCAGCCTTTTGAAGAGGACAGCTGCTCCAGTTCATGTATGCTCAGTCTGACGGCGCTGGCCGCGTTGCCGCAAGCAGGATACACGGTGTCAAATCTGCGGAGGGACTGGTCCATGTAAACGTCTACGCCTGGGTTGATGCCGAAGGGGCAGACACCGCCTACGTCGTGACCTATGAGTAAGGTGACTTCTTCTCTTGAAAGCATTGTTGCTTTAGTTTTGAAATGAGCCTTGAACTTGCTGTTGGAAACTTTTGCATCTCCGGCGAATAAAACCATAATCGGAGTTCCGTTAACCTTGAACGTCAATGATTTGCATATCTTTTCAGGTTCTGTCCCTACGGCGACTGCCGCAAGTTCTACCGTTGCGCTGGATACGTCAAAGGTGAGGACCCTGTCTCCGAAGCCTTTTTCGTCCAGGTACTGTTTTGCTTTATCGAATGCCATTGTCTGACTCCTTTCTGTGTTTGCAGGCGAAGGCTTTGATCAAATTCCAGAGGGGAACTGACCATATGAAGAATGAGAAGAAAAGGGTGCGGGTAGGCACGCCTATGGTTGCCAGAGGTACTGCGCCGCAGATGGACCAGGGGATCAGGGCCGCTATGAGTATGACGCTGTTTTCCAGAGCAATGGCCCGTTCCTGTTTGTCCGGAATGCTCTTCTTGCAGAGTTCGGCGCAGAGCATGGTGGCAAGAGTCTGATTGCAGGCAATTGCTGAGGAGAATACCGATGCGGCGAGCAGACCGCCGAAGGGCGTTATTTTGCCGCTGAGTTTCTCAATAAGGTTTTGTATGCTTCCCAGAAGATCAGTCCTGTCAAATATGCCCGCATAGGCAGATGAGATCATGACTATCATCAGTGTCTTTGCCATACTGGTAAAGCCCCCGCCATTGAGCATTGCGCCAACTTCAGGATCTGACGCCGTAAAACCTGTAAGCAGAGTCTTCAGAATTGATGCGGCGCCGGCGTGCTGAACTGCCGCAGCGGTAACTATGGCGGCAGCAATGCTGGTAATTATGGTTATGCGGACCTTTATTTTCAGAATTGCAAAGACCAGAATAATAGCCGCCGGTAGTGCACACAGGAGACTGATATTGAACTCACGGCCGAAAACCGCCTCAAGGTCTGTTCCTGCGGTGACGGCTTTTGTGAAGAAGCCCATAATGGTAAAGGCAGCGGTGCATAGGGCAAAGGGCACAGCGGAGGTCTTTACCATTCCGCGAATATTGTCATAAATATCCGTTTCGGTCACTTCACTGACCAGCATGGCGCTGGAGCTGACAGGTGAGCAGCGGTCGCCGAAGAAAATGCCGGACATGCAGGCGCCTCCCGCAAGGACCGGATTTATTCCCATGGCATTGGCCAGACCCATGCATATTGAACCCATGGTGGCCGCCGTTCCGAAGGACGTTCCCGTAAGAAGGGATACGCCGCAGTTGAGCAGGAAGGCCAGAAGCAGGAATATTTCAGGCTTTATGAGCTTTGCCGACCAGCAGATAATTGCCGCTATGGTTCCTCCGGCTCTCCATATTCCCGTGAGCATTCCTATCAATGCAAGTATAATGAGAACATTGACGGACTTTCTGTTCCCGTTGATTATCATTCTGATGAGCTCCCCGGAACCGAAGCCCTTTTTCCACGCAAAAGCGCAGAAGAGGACCAGTCCCGCCAGGAGAGCCCAGATAACGGAAAGGTCAAGGAGCAGGCAGATGAGAAGAATGGCGCAGAAGGCCGAAAGTGTTAAGTTTTCAGGTGTTATTTTTTTCAGCATGTGTTCCATTTTACACCTGCCGGTAGTAAAATAAAACAGCGGAGGTTGAAAATATGACACGAAAAACAATGGCATTATGTTATTCCGTTGCAGGCATATGTTTTGGAATTTCCGGAGCGGCTGGATTTGTTGCCGGACGGTCCGGATATGCAATCGTAAGGATCGCTCTTGGAGCGGCTTTGATTTTTCTCGCCGTGGTCAATTTCAGGGCAGAAAAGGGTGAAGGAGCCCAAAACGGAGAAGAGGCTCCGCAGGATGAAAAGCGTGAGTAAAACTCATATTATTTTGGTCAGCTTTTTTTGATTATTTATTGAATTGTTTCACAGTAGTGCTACAATAAAAACGCAAGAAGTTAATTCTTAAATTGATGTTTATTAGGAGGACATATCCCATGGGCAAGTTTGTTGTTAAGGAAGTCAAGACCGGTGTCAAGTTCAATCTCGTTGCAACCAACGGACAGATCATCGGCGTCAGCGAAATCTACACCACCGAAGCTGCATGCAAGAAGGGCATTGAAAGCGTAAAGAAGAACGCTCTTTCCCCCGTTCAGGACACTACTCTTGAAGAAGTTCCCGAGGTTAAGCACCCCAAGTTTGAAGTCTACACCGACAAGTCCGGCGAATTCAGATTCAGACTCAAGGCAAGCAACGGCGAGATCATCCTTGCTTCTGAAGGATATGCTGCAAAGGCATCCTGCATGAACGGCATCGCATCCGTCGGCAAGAACGCTCCCGAAGCAGAAATCGTAAAGGAATAATCGCTGAGATTTCCTGAAGATCCGATTAAGCAATATAAAAGGACTCCCTCGCAGTGAGGCAGTCCTTTTTCTGTGTGTATGTTCGGTTTAGAGGTCAAGCCATTCTGCGCGTATTTCCCGCATGATCCCGTATTCCAGCTGGCTGTCGGACTTTACGGATCTGTCGAAAAGGCGCGGCCAGCTGTTGAGAATCTCTTCCCTGACTTCCGGGTAGAAGGGCGTTGTATAGGCTTTTACATCATTTATCCCGTAATCCTTGAGCATGCGCACGTGGCGGAGGCGGTCGGCCTCATCAAGGGGAATATATCCGAAATTCTGTATTATGCCCCATTTGGCAACGTTTACTCCGCATACCAGACTTTCATCGACCTTAAGCTTGAGTATGACTCCGTCGTCACCTGCAAAATATGTGGCCGTGGGATCTGTCTGCACCCACACGGGAAGGGCGTCCTCAGGTATGCCATCTGCCATGGGAAGAGGGCAGTGGCGTGACAGCCAGTCGTAGCATTCTATTGTAAAGGCTCTGTATTCAGGCATTCCGGTTTCAACGAATTCCCTGCTTCCCCAGTGTCTTCCTGTTGTATTGAGTTGTTTGAGCACGTCGGCATGCTGCCTTGTCCAGACTTCTATCATGGTATTTACCTCCGCGCCTATTGTATCATTAAACCTGCGTTTATATCAAATAAGTCCTGCAATGCCGCGGATAACAAGGCTTACACCCATGAGGAGATATACGGTAATAAAGCCGGCCGAACCCAGAGCAGAGCTGCCTTCGGTGAGATAAAGGCCTGCGGCTAAAATGCACATTGCAATACCGATCATAATGCAGAAGAATCCGAAGGCTATATCTGAAGCCTTATGGTGGCGCATGGCGCTGCGCTGCGCTTTTACGGCTCCGCTGCCGTCTTCCAGAATATACATCGCGGTGGTGTGCTTTGCTCTTGCTTCAAGGTTTTTCTGCCATTCACTCATTGTGTAGTCCTCCTGTTTTCGTCTTTTGACACTGCCATTATGCGACGGACATATGTACATAAATTTGTACATCGAAGAATTATGGCTGGCATTATTGTGCAAGGTTTCTTCAGGTGTTATTATTATCAGTGTTTATATCACTCTTACCGGAGGTTTATTATGCAGAAAGAATTTCAGAAAATCATGCAGCTGCTCCACGACGAGACCGGCACCGTAGGCGGTGTTTTCGCAGTTTTTGAGGACGGCAAGGTTACCTTTATTGACAAGTACGGCATGGCCGACGTGGAAGAGGGCAGAGAAGTAACCCTCAACTGCTCCTTTGATATTGCATCCTGCTCCAAGGCATGGACCGTCATGCTCTGCGCTCAGGCCATCGACGAAGGACTTATCGGCTGGGATCAGCCCATTAAGGACATCATCCCTGAATTCACAATGATGGATAAGTACGCAGGTGAACATCTTTCCATCCGCGACATGGCATCTCACAGAAGCGGTCTTCCCTGCCACGATTTCCTTCGCGACAAGATAGGCGGAAGCAGAGAGAACATGATGCTCAAGTGCGCAACTCTTCCTCCCAATGTAGGTTTCAGAACTACCTACCAGTACAATAACCACATGTTCATTCTCCTGGGCTATCTCCTTGAAAGGATCTACGGAAAGACCTGGGAAGAACTCATCGTAGAAAAGATCGCAAAGCCTCTGGGCGTTGAGACCATACGTCTCCGCGGTATCCCCGGCAATATGGATAATCTTGAAAGAGCTCTGCCTTACGTCGGAAACGGTTTTGTCGCTCACAGATGCGGCTACGCAGACAGTCCTATTTCCGGACCCTGCGGCGGCATTAAGATCAATCTGCCAGACCTGCTCAAGTGGGTCATGGCCATGGCAAGAGGCGGCGTCTGCGAAAGCGGAGAAAGACTCTGCTCAGAAGAACAGTACAAGCAGATCATCGAGCCGGTCATTCCTTCCACAGAAGAAAACGGCCACGGCATCAGCGGTTCCTGCTATGCACAGGCATGGCACACCGGCGTTTACAACAACGAGCCCTTTGTATTCCACAGCGGCGGACTTACCGGCTTCAATACTCAGGTCGGCTTCTTCCCCGGACAGAACAAGGGCTACGCAATGATCTTCAATACCGGTTCCACTCCCGCCTCCGAAACCATGCGCCGTATGGCACTTGACTATCTCACCTCCGGAACTGTCAGCGAAGAAAACTGCCTTGAATGCATTAACGATTGGAAGGCACGCCGCGACAGAATGCTTGCCGGGATCAGCAACGCTACCGGCGGAGCTCCTGTCACTGCTGAGACCGATCCCAAGCTGGCAGGCGTTTATGAGCATCCTGCATACGAGACCTTTGACATTGCAGAAAAGGACGGCCAGCTCTGGTTCTTCTACGGCGGATTCGAAGCAGGTCTTACCCGCGGCAAGGATACCGATCTCATCTGCGGATACAGCGGTGTTCTCGACGGTCTCGTACCCGATCACATTGAACTTAAATATACCGATGACGGTCTTCTCCTCCACACCATGGAGAACGATCTCTGGATGCCGTTCAAGAGAATCAAGTAGAATTTGATGAAGGATAAAAATCTCAGCAAAACTGCATTTATAGTGCTTTCCCTTACCTGGGGACTTCCTCTTACCATAGTGGGAGCAATAGTGGCTCTGTGCATGCGTCTTTCGGGCAAAAAACCCAAGAAATTCGGATGGTGCCGCTATTTTGAGGTAGGAAATGGATGGGGAGGCTGCGAGTTCGGCCCTGTTTTTCTCAAGGCCAAGGACGGAGGCACCCGTCTTTGCGAACATGAATTCGGCCATGCCATTCAGAACTGCTATTTCGGGCCATTTATGCCTTTTGCTGTGAATCTTCCGTCCAGCCTGCGCTACTGGTACCGCCGCATTTCCGAAAGCCGCGGAAGGATCCCCAAAACCGCCTATGACGACATATGGTTCGAGGGCCAGGCCAGCAAACTGGGTAAAAAGTACGCCGGACTTATTTCCGGAGAACAAGAAAAGCAATAGAAAATACCCCGGGGTTACCGGGGTATTTTATTGCTGTTTTACAGTGACCTGTTACTTGATCCTCTTGAAGTGAATGGGCTTGACCTGTTCTTCCATGGGAAGGATCACTTCGCAGGGAAGGAATTCGCCGGGTTTGCTGACAAACTGGAAGGGCATGGAGCAGTTCTTTACGTCTTCCCAGAATTCGTCTGCCTTGAAGATCTCTCCGTCGTAGTGATCCAGAGGATTGGTGTAATTGCGGTGGTATGCCACAAGTCTGCCGTTTTCAAGGCGGATGCGCAGGGGGCCGTAGCCCTGGTCAAAGTATTCGCCGGCATAGGCCTGGAGGGGGAACTTTGCCGCTGAGGGAGTTCCCTTGATCTCGGGAAGGTAATTGTGGTCATTTTCAACGTAGCAGGCGTCGGGAGTTTCACCGGGCTTACGGTAGACATATTCCCATTCCTTTCCGCCGTCGCGGATGCCCATAAGGTAGTCGAAAATGGAGTAGGATGCTCTGTAATAGAGGTGGCCTTCAGGGCAGTGGATGTTAAGGCTCGTGAAGACACCGACGTTCATATCGGGAATAAAGATCTCAAGAGAGCTGTATCCGTTGATCTTGCCTGTGTGCTTGAAGATGCGGTGTCCGCGGTACATGCCGTCCCACCAGCCGAAAGCATAGCCGTCAAAGGTCAGGAAATCCTTGCGGACAGCTTCGCTGGCTTCGATGCCCTTGGTGTGGATCTGGTTCCAGCTGTCTTCGGAAAGGAGCCTGGTTCCGTCGGGACCTAAGCCCTTGGAAATATTGAAGCGGAGCCATTTGCTCATGTCTTCAGCGGTAGTTGCGATGGCTGCGGCTGCAACTGCGGAGTTCATGTTCCACTTGTCCTGCTTGGTAAGACCTACGCCGTTCTTTGCGAAGTAGTAGGGCTCTGCCATATTGGGATCGTTTACGTAATCTTCATACCTGGTGAAGGTCCGGTCCATTCCGAGGGGCTCAAACACGTATTCCTTCATCAGCTGGTCGTAGGTCTTGCCTGTTGCACATTCGGCTACGTAAGCGGTGAGTGCATAAATAACGTTGTTGTACTGGCGCTTTCCGCAGCGGAATACGTTATTGTAGTCCAGATAGCGGAGGCGCTTGGCAAGGACGTCGCGGCCTGTAACGTCGGGCCACATACCGTCGTGATCCGCAAGGCCTGTGCGGTGGAGGAGCATGTCTCTGAGAGACATATCCTTTGCTGCCGGATCCTTCATGATCATGTCCGGGCACCACTTGGTAACGGGATCGTCCCAGGTGAGAATGCCTTCGTCTACCAGACGGCCCAGCATGGCGGTGGTCATTGATTTGGAACAGGATGCTATGACAAAGAGGGTGTCACTCAAGACGGGAGCCTTGGTATCAAGGTCTCTGACGCCTTCCTGGATGTATTCGGTCTCATCACCGTTTACAATGACCATGGTAGCGCCGGGAGTCTTTGCCCAGTCCATTTCTTCTTTTATGATTCCTCTGACAAGTTCAGTAAGTTCACTCATTGCGGTTCTCCTTTCAGTAATTCTCCTAATGATACATCAAATCGGCGTCGATATAAAGTGCTTTGCTGACAAAGACTTATGGGGGTGCTATAATCTTTATGTATGTTTTGAAGAGGCTGTATGCCGGAGTTAAGAAATGATCCAAGATTTTTATCCACACAGTTTTGACGTAACTTATTTGCCTCAGGCAGTACCTGAAGAGGACAGTCCCGTGCTGGCATTTAAGGGGCGGGATCTTCTTTGCCGCATTGACGGAGACGGAGTTCTGACTTTTCCCGTATTTTCCGATTTTAAGGGCGCTGACTGCGATCTTACCTACTTCTTTGCCCTTGACGGCCGCAGCATCTTCTATGCCAGAGGCCTTAAAGAATGGAGCATTGAAGGTTTTGAGTATAACGATATAAATCTTTTCCGCACAGCCAAACCCAAAGAGGCTGCCTTTGCGGCAGTGACCGGTTTTCATCTTTCAACCTGGTACAGCAGCAACGCTTTCTGCGGACGCTGCGGAGAGAAGACCGTTCACGACGGAAACGAGCGCATGATGCGCTGCCCCAAGTGCGGAAATATGATTTTCCCCAAAATAATGCCTTCGGTCATCGTTGCAGTTACCAACGGAGACAAGATCCTCCTCGAGCAATACAACAGACCCGGTGCCAAGCTTGGCGCTCTTGTGGCAGGCTTTACCGAAATCGGTGAAAGCATAGAGGAAACAGTTCATCGCGAGGTCATGGAAGAATGCGGTCTTAAGGTAAAGAACCTCCGCTTCTACAAGAGCCAACCCTGGGGTATTTCCGGCGGCGGTCTTCTTTTCGGATTCTGGTGTGAGGTCGCCGGAGACGATACCATTCATCCCGACGGCGTAGAAATTGCCGATGCTCAGTGGGTCAGCCGTCAGTGGCTCACGGAAAACTATACCGATTCCGGAATCAGCCTGACGGGAGAAATGATATCTGCCTTTGCTCAGATGGAGTAAGCTCCGGACAGCATTTCATAATTCACGTAATGAGTAAAAAGAAGAAAAGAAAAAGAGCTAAATACGTAACGCAGCGCAGTCTTATGACCAATTACGGTCTGACTCGCTCCATAATAGAAAGATTCCTTCCTGAACCTAAACTGGTCTTTGACCCGGAAAATCCGGATAAAGCTCCCGTGCGTAAGTGGAAGAAAAGCGATGTGGATGCCATGCTGGCGGCAAATCCCGATATTCGCAAGGCCATAGAGGAAAGAAAGCGCAAAAAAGAGGAAAGGACCGCCAGGGCTTTACGCAAAACCAGGGCCGCCGATGAATATCTGCAGCAGTTTTCTCCTGATGATATAATCCAGCAGGGCAGGGAACTGGACAGGCGTTTTGTCCTTCATGTGGGACCTACCAACAGCGGAAAGACCTACGAGGCTATCCAGGTGCTCAAAGGCGCTGAAAGAGGCGTTTATCTGGGGCCTCTCCGACTTCTTGCCCTTGAAATGTTCGAGACCCTCAACGCTGACGGCCGCAAATGCAGTCTGCTTACCGGTGAGGAATACGAACCGGTTTCCGGCGCAGGTCTCACTGCATCAACTATAGAACTCTGCGATTTTACTGCAAAGTACGACGTGGCCGTAATTGATGAGGCTCAGCTCATAGCGGATCCATTCCGCGGAGCTTCATGGACCAATGCCATTTGCCTTGTGGACGCCTCTGTGGTCCAGGTCTGCATGGCTCCCGAAGCCTTGCCCCTCATTGAAAATCTCCTGAAGGCCATGGATACGCCTTATGAAATAGTGTACCACCAGCGGCTGGTTCCCCTTGAATTTGCAGGAGTTTTCAAAGATATAGCCGATGTTCAGCCAGGCGATGCCCTCATTGCTTTTTCCAGAAAAAAGGTCCTGGGTATTGCGGCCGCTCTGGAGAAAATGGGCAGGCACGCAAGCGTAATATACGGTGCTTTGCCTCCTGCCGCAAGAAGGGAAGAGGTTCGCCGTTTTACAGCCAAAGAGACCACTGTCGTTGTGGCTACGGACGCCATAGGCATGGGTATTTCGCTGCCTATTAAGCGCATAATATTCGTTGAGAGCGAAAAGTTTGACGGAAGCTGCAGACGCAGTCTTGTTCCCTCGGAAATAAAGCAGATTGCAGGAAGAGCAGGACGTTTCGGAAAGTATGATCTCGGTGAAGTCCTGACCATGTCCGACAGAAAACTAATTTCCGCCGGAATGAAGGACGAGGTGCCGCCTATCCACAAGCTGAATCTTGCTTTCCCAAAAGAAGCTTTGGAGTATGATTATCCTCTCGATAAGCTTCTTGCACAGTGGGATGCGCTTCCATCCAATCCACTTTACGACAGAGCTGATATGAGTGAAGCCGAGACTCTTTTGGGAGTTCTGGGAAACAGCGCCTCTCTTTATCCCAGAGAACTGCTGTATTCCCTCATTACCTGTCCCGTAGACGTGAAGAACGAAAAGCTGGTCAATTACTGGTACGACTGCTGTGAGATGATACTGGCAGACGCGCCGCTCCAGCGCCCCGAATACCCTGAAAACAATCTGGAAAGCTGCGAACTCAAGTATCAGGCTTATGATATTTATCACCAGCTTTCCCGCCGCATAGGCATTGAGGACGACTGCCTTGCCGACAAGGAAAGGCTTTGCAATAAGATCAATAAATACCTGGTAAAGAGCAAAACGTCCTTTATTCGCCGCTGCCGTCTATGCGGATGTGAATTGCCTGTGACGGCACGCTTCAATATCTGCGACAGATGCTTTGGAAGACGTTGATATGGATAACAAAAGAAACAGTTTAACAGTAGCCATAATACTAACAGCATGCCTGCTTTCAGGCATAAAGATATACATGGAGCAGGGGAAGGCATGGGTCCCCGCGGTCCTTCTGGCCGCCGGCTTTGCCGTCAGCTTCGGAGCCGTTGCCCTTCTCGGAAAGTGGGACGCTAACCGCAGCCGTAAAAATGAAGCAGAGAAGGAGGACTCAAATGACTAAGATCGAAGCCATAGTATCCGACATTACCAAATGCCCCCAGGTCAGTGCCATAGTCAACGCTGCCAACAATTCTCTTTTGGGAGGCGGCGGAGTCGACGGCGCCATTCACAGAGCCGCCGGACGACGTCTTCTTGAAGAATGCAGAACTCTCCGTGGCTGTGAAACAGGTCAGGCCAAGATCACCAAGGCATATGATCTTCCCAATGATTACGTCATTCATACCGTAGGACCTATTTGGAGAGGCGGGATGGCAAAGGAACCCGAACTTCTGGCATCCTGCTACAGAACTTCTCTGACTCTTGCTATGGAAAATGGCATACGTACTATTGCTTTTCCTTCCGTATCCACAGGGGTATACAGCTATCCTCTTAAGGAAGCTGCCCGGGTGGCTGCAGACGCAGTTCTTCTTTTCGTAAAAAACAACCCCGATGCCTTTGATTACATCTGCTGGACTCTTACCAACGAGGCAACCAGGCAGATCTATGAAGATGCAATTCTCCGCAGTGAAAAAACAGTATAGAGATAAATATGTCAACACATTTTGAAGATATAGGATATGTATTTGAAGACGGCCAGGAGCTGGTCGATCTTCTCAATAACAATATGGAAGAGGCCGCTTACTATGACAGTGCCGACGGTCAGGGAGAGTGTATTCTCCTCCAGCCCGACCGTCAGACCCGCTTCTGGTACTACAAGAGAAAGGATGAGGATTTCCTTTGCGGTCTGGATCTCCACTACCAGGGTAATGCGGGATTCTGGATGAGCAGGGCTTCATGGGTCGTCAGCGATGCTGAACCCAAGTTCAAGGACGATTCCGGCAATCTGGTCCCGGCCAAGACTCAGTCAAGACCCATGATAGGCAGCAGTCCCGCGGGAACAACTGTCTGCGTCAATATGGTCGAGGCTCCCCTCATGGGTGATCCTGATTCCTCCTGCAGTCTTCATCTGGCTGTTACGGCCTTTTGTGAGGAGGCAAAAGTTGATGAGGAAGTGTCAGAAGAATCGTTTATTCCCATCGGCATATTTACAGCTGAAGGTGAAGCCGCTCAGCCCCGGGCAACAATGACCGCCACAGTAAAAAGTGCCGTTCTTCAGCGCAACGGCAATTCCGGCAAGTTCTTCTATGAGGCTGCCGTCAGCTGCCTGGGCATGGACTTTACGCTGGTCGGGAATGCGGCGGTCCTTAAGGGGATCCCCAAAGAAGGACGCACCGTCACCGGAACATTCTGGCTCAGCGCAACGGTCAGAGAAGTAAAGTATTTATCGGACATAGAATAGCTTTGTACAAATAAATGTATACCCCCTGTTGCATAATAGAATTGCAAAAGGGGGTTTTTTATATGAAAGAAATAAAAAGAGTTTACATAGATATGGACGGGGTCCTTGCTGAATACCGCCCTGACGCCACTGACGAAGATTACGTAAGTGACGGTTACTATCTGGGGCTGGCGCCACGTCCCGCAATGGTGGATGCGGTACGTTTTCTTGTTGAGTCGGGAAGAGCGGACGTATTCGTTCTGTCCAGCGTGATAGCAGGCATTGAGGAAAACGCCGTGGCGGAGAAAAACGCCTGGCTTGACAACTATCTTCCCCAGATCGACAGGGCTCACAGGATATTTCCTCTCTGCGGAACATCCAAGGCTGACGCAGTAGGAGGTATTGGACGCGGCGACGTTCTCTGCGATGATTACAGTCACAACCTGGAACTCTGGCAGAGAGCAGGGGGAACAGCCATTAAGATCCTTAACGAGTGCAACGGAAGCAGGGGAAGTTTTAGGGGAGGTCCGCGTGTAAAAATTGAAGAAAAGGAGCAGCTTGCCAGTATAATAATGGATTTGCCTTTACAGTAATGGCAAAAATATGATACCATTGCTTTTGTTCATATTTTTACAGAAAAGAGGTTTTTTATGAATAAGAAAGCAAACGCAAAAGCTCTGCTGCCCATTCTTGTCTTTCTGATCCTTTATCTCGGTCTCGGTATTCTCTTTGAGTACGGACTGGGGATCGCCATGGGCTTCTACAATATTCCCATCGTAGTTATTTTCCTCATTGCTCTGCTGGTGGCCTGCCTGCAGAACAAGGAACTGAAGTTTGATGATAAGCTTGCTCTTATGGGTAATGGCATGGGCGATAAGGACATCGTCACCATGGTCCTCATCTTTATGGCAGCCGGTATCTTTACCGGCGTAGTCGGAAGAAGCAGCGCCAACTCTGTCGCATACTTCATGCTCAGCATTATTCCGCCTAAGTTCGCGGTCGCTGTGCTCTTTATCATCAGCTGCTTCGTATCCGTTGCAATGGGTACTTCAGTAGGTACTATTACGCTTATCACTCCCATTGCCGCAGCTGTTTCCGCTGCGTCCGGTTTCTCCCTGCCTCTGTGCATAGGTACAGTTATGGGCGGCGCCATGTTCGGCGACAATCTTTCATTCATTTCAGACACCACTATTGCAGCCTGCAACGGTCAGGGCTGTCAGATGAAAGATAAGTTCAGGGAAAACTTCGGAATTGCTTTCCCTGCAGCTCTGGCAACACTTGTCCTGATTCTGGTCCTGTCTCTTAAGACTTATTCCGGTCAGGCTGTTACCGGTGATTACAATCTTCTCCAGATCGTTCCCTATCTTCTGGTTCTGATTCTCGGCATTATCGGCGTCAACGTATTTGTCGTTCTCCTTGTGGGCATAGTTGTAGGCTCAATCATCGTTCTTGCTACGGGAGCTACTGAAGCCACGGCGCTTCTTGCATCTATGGGTTCAGGCGTTTCCGGCATGTTTGAGACCACTATGGTCGCTCTGCTTGTTGCGGCTATTTGCGCTCTCATTAAGGAGTATGGGGGCTTTGAAGCGCTTCTTACCTGGATCCGCAAGGCGTTTAAGGGCAAGAAGGGCGGACAGCTCGGCATGGGTCTTCTGGTAGGTGCCATGGACATCGCTACCGCAAACAATACTGTTGCCATAGTTATGGCCAACCCCATTGCCAGAGAAATGGCCGAAGAATACGGCATCAGCAACAGAAAAGCCGCATCTATTCTTGATACTTTCTCCTGCATTTTCCAGGGGATCATCCCTTACGGCGCACAGATGCTGGTAGCCCTGTCTGCAGCAAATGAACTTGGTTATGAAGTTTCCGCTTTTGATATCATTCCCAAGCTCTTCTATCCGTTCATGCTGCTTATCAGTTCGCTTCTGTTTATCTTTGTCATTCCCGAAAAGAAAAAGTAGAGTATAACGCAGAGGACGAAAATATGAAAAAGATTTTGATACCGGTAGTAATAGTCGTTGCAGTAGCAGCTCTTGTCGCCGCAGTTGTGATTGTTACAGGAAATATGAAAGCCAGAAAGCACGATCCTCTGACAGCCTATAGCGATACTTACGGCGGTGATATGAACGGATGCAGCCACGATGTATACGTAAAACTTCAGGATGACGGCATGGTTTCAGTCCTTTACTATGACAAGGATTGGTACGGCCAGGATCCCGAAATCAGCGAATACATAGTACCTGCATCGCTCCTTGCCGAGATCGAAGAGGTCTTTGACAGATGCGGGATGTACGCCTATAACAATCTTCCCGATAACCCTGTCCAGATCCTTGACGGAGGAACTTCTTCTTACAGATTCTCCTGTGGAGATCTTCAGGTCTATTTTGGTGACAGGAATATTATTCCCACTAAAGGCGGTGAAGGTATCAGAGAAATCAACGGCATAATCAGACAGGCCGCTGAGGCCGGAGAAAAACTTCCGGGCCTTGTTCACCCTGAATCAAGCGAAGATTATGAATATGGCTGGACTCCGGAAGAGGGAACTGTTGATATTCATGTAAACGAATACAGCCGGGGCAATTTGTATTTCTCTTTCGGTAATGCTTCGGGAAACGAGCTTACCGTCGGATCCAGAGCACGAGTTTTCCTTCTCGACGGCGATGTTCGCCAGGAAGTTTTTGCAGAAGACGAAGATCATGAAATAACAGTTTATTCGGAGTATTTCAACGAATCAAATACCATAGAAGTCGGACGTCTCCAGCCCGGAATGTATGTGATCACTTTCGGAGACTACGAAGATGAATTCGAAATTCACTGAGTCCATAAGTGTACTTGACCGTTCCGCTCTGAAGCTCATTGCGGCGGCCAGCATGCTTATCGATCACATAGGGACGGTATTCTTTAACGCAGTCTGGATGCGATGCGTTGGCAGGCTGGCTATGCCCATCTTCTGTTTCTTTGTGGCTGAGGGCTTTTATTACACAAGCGACAGGCTCAAATACCTGAAGCGCATGGGCCTGTTTGCTCTTATTTCCGAGCTTCCCTTTGATCTGGCCTTTTACGGAGAGTTTCCGTATTGGGGACATCAGAACGTCATGTGTACCTTCTTTCTCGCCATCCTTGCCATGTATGCGTTTCAGGAATTGACGGTGGAATTTGATGGTGACAAAGGAAAATATATAGGCATCGGGGCAGCACTGCTTTGTTCTGCTGCGGCTATATTTCTCAAGACTGATTACAGTTCTTTCGGTGTGGCATTGGTCTTTATTTTCTTCGTGCTGAAGGACCGGGGACTGATCGTGCAGAACGTTGCCGCTCTCATCTGCCAGCTTATCGTCAGAGGAGAAGGCATACATGTCTGGGCTATGGCCAGTGCCATTCCACTTATGATGTACAACGGTGAAAAGGGACGTAATCTTAAATGGTTCTTCTATTGCCTATATCCCGGCCATCTGCTCATATTAGGCATGATCAAATATGCAATAAGGTAATTAACAAGAAGACAAATCTTTTCGCGAGGTTTGTCTTCTTTAATTATTTTGCTTATGTGAAATACCCCCACAGGTGAAGAAAGGTACTTCGTTACTGGGTCTGTACTTATGCTGCCGGGGGTATAGAATCGTAAGTGAAAAGGGGCCGGTGCAAAGGTCCCGGAAAGAAGGATCAGAGATGAATAATAAAACGAAAGCTTTGCTCAACGAGCAGATTGCAAGAGAATTCGAGGCAGGTTATATGTACCTCGATCTGGCGGCCAAGTGCGATATCAAGGGGCTTAAGGGTGTCGCACACTGGTACCGCCTTCAGGCAGAAGAAGAAAAGGAGCACGCGATGATAATCTACAACTACCTTCTTGATGAGGGCAAAGATGTTGTTCTGAGCAGTCTCCACATGCCTGTCCATGATGTTACCGAACTTAAAGACATTTTCAAGGAAGCGCTGCAGCACGAACTTTACATTACGGAGACTATCAACAATATCTACGATAATGCTTACGACGACTGTGACTACCGTACCATGCATTTCCTGGACTGGTTCGTAAACGAACAGGAAGAAGAGGAACGTAACGCAAGAGCAAACCTTGAACTGCTGGAACTTGCCGGCAGCTGCGGCTGCGGCATGCTGAGACTGGATGAAACAATGGGGGAGAGAAAATGATTGAAAGAGAAAAAGAACTGAGCTTTTACAAGTGCAGCATATGCGGTAAGGTCATAGTAATGATCGATTCCACTCTGGCACCTACCATCTGCTGCGGCAGAGAAATGCGGAAGCTGGAGCCCCAGAGCATTGAGGCATCAACGGAAAAGCACGTACCGGTCATAGAAGATCACGAGGACTGGATCCACGTCCGTGTGGGAAGTACCATCCATCCCATGGATGCGAACCATTACATCCAGTGGATAGCGGTCCAGACCACAAGGGGCTTCTGCATCAAGTACCTGGAACCCGGCGAGAAGCCGGAGGCAATTTTCTGCACAGGGAAAGACCGGGTAATAAACGTGTGGGAATACTGTACCATTCACGGGCTGTGGGAGGCCTAGATGTTCACATATATAATTCTCCGAAGATCCTCGGGCTTTTGCCCGGGGATTATTTTTGTGGTATAATGCAAAACTGTGCAGTGTGCACTATTGAATAGAAAAAAGTCAGGAGCTAACATGGCATATACCGAAAGCGAAGCACGGAAACTTGTCCTTGAAGCAGGCCTTGAACTGGTACGAAAGGGACTTATAGCAAGGACCTGGGGCAATATAAGCGCAAGAATATCCGAAACAGAGTGCATTATTACCCCAAGCGGCAGGACCTATGACTCCCTTAAGCCGGAAGAACTGGTCAAACTGAATATAAACGATCTCAGTTACCCGGGTAACATTAAACCCAGCAGCGAGAAGAGCCTTCATGCCAAGGTCTATCAACTGAGACCAGATGTGGATTTTGTGATCCACACTCACCAGTACTATGCTTCCATAGTAGGCCTTGAGGGGCGTGGTTATCCCTACGCCGCGGCTACAGAGTACGGAACTCCCGGAACCGCAGAACTGGGAGACAACGTAGCAAAGGCTGTAGCTCTGAACCCGGAGCAGAAGAACTTTTTCATGACTATGCACGGTTCCCTGAGTCTGGGCACCGATATGGCCGATGCCTTTAAGCAGGCCGAAATACTGGAAGATGCCTGCCGAAAAAGGGTCGAAGAAAACATGCCCGACGTAAATCTCCGTGCAGTGGAACCCGATGAAGTCTTTATTAAGTCTGTATGCAGCGAGGCCTGCAAAGCTTATGGCATGCAGAAGAGCATATTTGTCAGCGACCCATACGTGGTTGAAAGAAGCCGCATCAAAAGGGCCCTGGAGCCCCGTATTGACGACTTTGCCATGATATGCGGAGAAGATGTCAAATGCGTGGAAAAGTCCCTGAAAGAGGCTGTTTCATCCCTTAAGGAACGCAGTGCGGTCCTCATAGAAAACATGGGAGCCGTGTGCGTGGGAAACTGTGAGGATGATCTTTCCGCAATTGCCATGATACTTGCCAAAAACTGTGCCTGCGATCTGTTCGCTTCTGTCGTTCCCGGCTGCGGAAAAGTCGGAAAGCAGGAGGCTGAATCACAGCGCAGAGCATACATCGATAGCTATTCCAAACAGAAAACACAAAACGTTTAGTACCTGTATAATGGGGACGTCGTAGACGCCTCCGGGACAAAAGGAGGAAAATAAAAATGAAGATCAGCATTCAGACCGGTGATCTGACCACACAGTACGGCATTGAAAACGGTTACAGGATGATAGCTGAAGCCGGTTTTGAAGCAGTAGACTGGAACCTTGACCACGCATTGTCATTCAGCGAGGTCAAAGCTGCTGAAAAACTGGAAGGACTGAGCATTTTTGAGAAATCCATGGATGAGATCCTTGCATATTACGACGAGGAACTCTCTGCCATGAAGAAGAATAACCTGTCAATAACCCAGGCTCACGCGCCTTTCCCCGCAGATCTTCCCGGTCGTCCTGAGGTACTGGATTACAACATTGCCATTTATGACAAGATGATACACTTCTGTCAGATAGTCGGAATTCCCCGTCTTGTTATCCACGGCATGTCCAAGAGAGAGCAGTATCCCGAGATCAGTGAGGAAGAACTGAAGGTACTCAACGACAAGATGTACAGCAATCTCCTTGACGCTCTTCGCGAATGTCCGGACGTTACAGTCTGCATGGAGAACCTCTTTGCTCATTTGTCGCAGCTTGGCTTCGGCTTCTGGGGCGGCATCTGCAGCGATCCTCACGAAGCAGCTGTTTATATCGACATTATGAATCAGCGCGCCGGCAGGGACAATGCCTTCGGACTGTGTCTTGACACCGGCCATCTTAACATTGCCAGAATTCCTTTCTGCCGCTATATCCCCGTTCTGGGAAAGCGCATACAGTGCCTGCACATCCACGACAACATGCAGAATGACGATGCTCATCTCATGCCCTATACCGGCAATGTCCGCTGGGAGGAATTCGTCGAAGAAATGCGCAAAATAGGTTACGACAAGGACCTCAACTTCGAAACTTTCATGCAGACCAAAATGTGCCGCATGCCCGCGGAGCTCTGTCCTCAGTTCCTGAAGATCCAGTGGGAAATAGGCAATTATTTCAGAAACATGATCCTTGGTTAAGAGAGGTTTCTTAAATATACGAGAGCGCTTACGCAAGATATTTTCATAAGCTAGAGGGAAAAAAGTATGAAAAAAGGATGACTGTTTGGTCATCCTTTTCTTATGGTGTACCTGACAGGACTCGAACCTGCCGCCTCGGGAATCGGAATCCCGCGCTCTATCCAGATGGGCTACAGGTACATAACGGATAACAGTATAGCATAAAAGATAAAGAAGTGGTATACTAATTGTGTATGAATTACAGGCGCAGAAAAACGGAGCGTATTCATGAAAAAGGTCAGTAAAATCTATATATACACCAAGGGCGACGAACGTTCGGAATATACAGCCTCACTTCTTGTTGCCAAGCTGGAAGGGGCCGGAATTTGCGTGCTTCCCGAATATGATGATGACGCTGACATGATCATCTGCGTCGGCGGTGACGGAACCTTCCTGCGCATGCTGGTAAACTGCGGCTACCCCCAGGTCCCGGTGGCGGGAGTGAACACCGGACATCTTGGGTTCTTCCAGGAATTCATGCCTGAAGACCTTGATGAACTTGTCCGCGTATGTCTTACGGGAGACTGCAGCATTCAGAAGAACAGGCTTCTTGAGGCTACAGTATGGGCCGACGGTCCCGTGCCTCAGAATTATTATGCTCTCAACGATTTCGTGATTCGCAGCAGCAAAGGGTCAACGGTCCATCTGAATCTGACCATAGGCAGCAGCTTTATCGAGAGATTTTCCGGAGACGGTATACTTATCAGTACCCCTGCGGGCAGTACTGCTTACAACTATTCTCTGGGCGGCAGCATTGTGGACCCCAGAGTCAATATGATACAGCTGACTCCCATGGCGCCTATGAATTCCAGGGCTTTCAGAAGCTTTACCTCCAGTGTGCTTCTTCCTCCCGATATGGAGGTCAATCTTTTCCCTGACGACGATTACAGAAGCAATATTCTTCTCATGATAGACGGTGTTGAGTACCGTTTTGAACAGCTGGAAAACGTTGTTGTACGTTATTCGCCCACTGAGATCAGTCTGGTAAGGCTGGCTAATTACGATTTCTGGGGAAAGGTAAAGAGCAAGTTCCTGTAAACTTCGGCATAAATGCGAGTCATTGATTATACATTAACAACAGAAGACGAAAGTCTTTATATTAAGGAGATACTTCAGCGCAGGCTGAAATTCAGCAGCAGGCTTATGCGTAAGCTGAAGGTACATGAAGGCGGTCTTCTTCTCGACGGCAAGGCTGTCAGAATGAAGGACAGGGGACTGGCCGGACAGCTGCTCAAGGTAAGTTACCCTGAAGAGACCAGTTACTTTGAACCTGAGGATATCCCTTTGGACGTCCCTTACGAGGATGAGGACCTTCTGCTGGTAAACAAGGCCCCCGGAATAGTGGTCCATCCCACAAAAGGCTACCAGACGGGAACCATTGCGAATGCGTTGGTATATAGAATGAATCAAGAGGGAGTTTCCTATAAGCCGCGTTTTGTAAACCGTCTGGACAGAGATACTTCAGGCCTCATCATAGTAGGAAAGAACCCACACACCCAGGATTTCCTCATGCATCAGATGGAGAAAAACCTGGTTGAAAAGACGTATATCGCCATAGTCCACGGCATTGTCGGGAAACCTGGAGAAAAGGGAACTGTGGACCAGCCCATAGATAAGGATCCCGATCACGTGGCAAGGCGTCACGTCACTCCCGATGGATATCCTTCGGTCACTCACTACGAAGTTCTGGCTACTTCTGATTTTGACGCGGGACAGGGCGGAAGCTGCACCGGCTACAGTCTCCTGAGACTGTGCCTTGAAACAGGACGCACTCACCAGATACGCGTCCACATGACATTTTTAGGTCACCCGCTGGTCGGCGATGAACTTTACGGCCAGCTTTATGGATATACGGAAGTCCCCCGATGGATGCCCCGTCAGGCTCTCCATGCGGCCCATCTTCGCTTCAATCATCCATGTGAAGAGAAGATCGTGGACATTTCGGCGGAGATTCCCGATGACATGCAACGTTGCATTGAATATTTGAGGTTAGTAAAATGAGAATTACCTTTTGCGGAGCTGCAACTGACGTAACCGGAAGCTGCCATCTTATCCAGACTGCCAACCACAAGATCTTGCTTGACTGCGGTCAGTTCCAGGGCGGCGCGGCCGAAGACGCAATGAATTATCAGGACTTTCCTTTTAACCCGGCGGAAATCGAGTGCGTTGTCATAAGCCATGCCCACATCGATCACTGCGGCCGTCTGCCTCTTCTTGTAAAGAGAGGATTTAAGGGAGCTATATACGCGAGCAGCGCCACTGCCGATCTCCTTGAGGTAATGCTCAAGGACAGCGCCCACATCCACGAACAGGACGCGGATCGAAAGAACCGCAAGGCTCAGCGCGCCGGCCGTCCCATGGTCGAGCCTCTTTATACCGCTGAAGATGCTGAAGATACCATAAAGTTCATCCATCCCGTTCTCTACGATACACTTTTTGAAGTCAATGACGAAATGAAGGTCGTCTTCAACGATGCGGGGCATATTCTGGGCTCATCCATAGTCGAACTTTGGGTCAGCGAAAACGGAGAAACCAGCAAGATCGTATTCTCCGGCGATATCGGAATGACCGACCGTCCCATTCTGAAGGACCCCGTCCGCATCAAGAAGGCCGACTACGTCATTATGGAGACCACCTACGGTGACCGTCTTCACGAGGCAAACCCGATCAGCATTGAAAAACTGATTGACATAATCGCCAAAACCACTCAGCGTGGCGGCAACGTGGTAATTCCCAGTTTTGCCGTGGGACGTACCCAGGAGCTTATTTTCGAGCTGAACAAGATCTATGACGGTTCCGGTTCCATGCACGACGCTCTTGCGGGAGTTCCTGTTTATGTAGACAGCCCCATGGCTATTGAGGCAACGCGAATTTTCAGAGAAAACGCTCAGGTCTACAATGACGAAATGAAGGAGTTCCTCATGAGAGGGGATCATCCTCTTGATTTTCCCAATCTCCACTTCACCAAGACCAGCGAAGAAAGCCAGCGCATAAACATTGACACCAAGCCCAAAGTCATTATTTCAGCCAGCGGAATGTGCGAAGCCGGGCGTATTCGCCATCATTTGAAGCACAATCTCTGGAACCCCAAAAGCAGCATTGTCTTTGTCGGATATCAGGCTGAAGGTTCTCTCGGCCGTGCTTTGGTGGAAGGTACAAAAGAAGTCACACTGTTCGGCGAGACCATTAATGTTGCCGCGGAAATATATAATCTGCAGGGCTTCTCCGGTCATGCTGACCGTGACGGACTTTACAGCTGGCTCTGCGGTTTTGAGAAGATGCCCCGGGCCATATTCCTGGTTCACGGCGAAATGGAATCCAAACGCCGCTTTGCCGAGTACGTTAAGGAAAACAAGGGCTGGGACTGCGAAGTTGTAGAAGGTTTCGACACTTATGCTCTTGCTTCCGGAACCAATGAATTTACTGTTGAACCCGGTGTTACCGCCGAGCAGGAATTTGCATCCGGTGAAGAGATCCAGAAGGTCAGGAGCCGCATTGCGGCCATCCACAGCGCTCTGGAAGACGTGCTCTACAACACGACCACGTCCATTCAGGACTGCATTACTCCGGAAGACCTGGCCAAAATCAAGAATATCGTCGCTTCCCTTGAAAAGGATACTCTGGACCTGGGTGCTTCTGTCAGCAAATAGGCGGGGCGAGAAGGGAAGGAAACCGAATAGTAATTATCCGTATTGCAATAAAGCAAGACCGTGATATAATATATTCTGGCATTTGATGTAAGGCGAAAGCCTTTATGTTTTAAATTTTAAGGAGGAAACAATGAAGTATTCCAGCAAGATTAAGCAGTGCGGACTCTCCCCGATGAGAAAGTTCCATCCCTTTGCTGTTGCAGCAGAAGCAAGAGGAACCAAGATCTACAAGCTCAACATCGGCCAGCCCGACGTAGTCACTCCGCCCCAGTTCTTTGACGCAGTAAAGAACTTCGAGCAGCCTGTTCTCGCATATGCAGCATCCCCGGGAATCCCCGCTCTCATCAACGCAATCAAGAAGTACTATGACAACCTCGACATGCACTTCGACGAAAGCGAGATCCTCATCACTGCCGGCGGTTCCGAAGCTCTCAGCTTCGTTATGAACTCCATTCTTGACGACGGCGATGAAATCCTCATTCCCGAACCCTACTATCCCAACTACAACACCATGGTCAAGGTTACCGGAGGTAAGATCGTTCCTATCCCCACCAACCCTGAAGAAGGTTATCACTATGCTGACAGAGCAAAGATCGAAGCACTGATCACTCCCAACACCAGAGCTATCATGTGCACCAACCCCGGCAACCCCACCGGTCTGCTCCTTACCCACGAGGAAATGGAAATGATCGTTGACGTCGCCAAGGCTCACGACATGTTCGTTATCGGCGACGAAGCTTACAGAGAATTCGTTTACGGCGGAGAACCCCTCCAGTCCTTCGGTGAATTCGCTGAAACCGCTCCCGACAACATCATCGTAGTTGATACCGTTTCCAAGAGATTCTCCGCATGCGGCGCAAGAGTCGGCTGCGTCATCTCCAAGAACAAGGAACTCAACGGCGAAATGATGAAGCTTGCCCAGTGCAGACTTTCCGTCGCTACTCTCGACCAGATCGCATCCGCTGCTCTCTACGAAGTCGGTCCCGAATACTTCGCAGCAGTAAGAGATGAATACAAGAGAAGAAGAGACGCCGTTTATGAAGAACTTCAGAAGATCCCCGGAATCATCTGCAAGTGCCCGAAGGGTGCATTCTACATGATGGCATCCCTGCCCGTAGACAGCGCAGACAAGTTCAACCAGTGGCTCCTGGAAGAATTCAGCGACAATGGTGAAACCGTTATGTTCGCACCCGCAGAAAGCATGTATGCAACTCCGGGCAAGGGCAAGAACGAAATCAGAATCGCTTACGTCCTCAAGGAAGAAGACCTGAGAAGAGCTTGCCAGCTCCTCGCAAAGGGTATCGAAGCTTACAACGCAAAGTAATTTTGCCCAAAGCCTTTTAAAGGAACCGCATTATGCGGTTCCTTTTTTGCTTTTTTGCGAAAGTTGTGATAGTATCAAAAGGATTATAAGGAGAAATGCGCCATGTTTGAGATGATTGACAAAAAAGCGTCGGAGCTTAAGGCTCTGAATCCTTCAAATCCTGAATTCAAAAAATGGGTCGATCAGAGCAATCTCTGGTACTGGCTTTATTTTGATCTGACTATGCAGGACATTAAAGTCACCAAAAGACAGGTGGCAGACATTCTTGCGGGTCAGCTTCTTGAAGACGCGCCAATGGAGATCTACGGGTACATTCACCGCTTTGCGGCTGTGTACCGCGATATGAAAAACTATCTTCTCATGAAGAGCAATCTGACTGTTGAAATGCTTGACGGCTGGTGCGCCGATCTGTTCCCCGAAACCGATGAAGAAGGCAATCAGAGACCTGTACGCCGTACTTCCACTTCGGCTATTTACGAGTGGGGCCATATTCCTCCTCATTTCCGTGAAATAAAGGAACGCATGGTGTCTTTGCTCCGGTCCTGTGACCGCCAGCGTTTTCTCGGCAATTATACAGACCGCATGACCCAGCTTTACGCAGGTATTTTGTATATTTACCCCTATGGAGACAAGTCTCCCATAATGGCAGGCGTGGCCCTCATATACTGCCTTCTGGAAGAAGGGCTGCCTGTGCCGTCCCTCTCTGTGGGTGAGCAGGAATACAACAAGCTTGTTGCCGAGTACATGGAACATGGAAATTTAGAACCGTTGAAGAATATGCTGGAGCGCAGTATTTACAACCGTATTGAAGCTGTATATCAGGCTGCTCTGGCCGCAAGTGAAGAATAAAATGACAGAACTTAAGAAACATTTACTCAATTACATAGACGAAAACGCTATCACTCTGGATGCCGATATGGGAAAGCATACGTCTTTCCGCTGCGGCGGTCCCGCCGCCATGCTGGTCCAGCCGGACAGTCTTGCACAGCTCCTCGCTGTTCTTGACGTCCTTCGCGACGAAAAATCCAAATTCATGGTAATGGGCAACGGCAGCAACATACTCTTTACAGAAAAGGGCTATGACGGCGTCGTCGTAAAAGTAGGAAAGGGCATGGACCGCATAACCTGCTCCGGCAACACGATCTATGCGGAAAGCGGTATTCTTCTTTCCGCTCTTTCAAAATATGCTTTAGATCAGAAACTCAGCGGTCTGGAATTTGCCTGCGGTATTCCCGGAAGCCTTGGCGGTGCTGTATTTATGAACGCCGGTGCTTACGGCGGCGAAATGAAGAATGTCGTATCCATGGTCAGCAGTATCAATTCCTATGGCATTATGAAGGACCGTCCCGCAGATAAGCTGGACCTTTCTTACAGACACAGTATCTTCATGGAAAACGGAGAGATCATCCTCGGCGTACGCCTTAAACTGGACGAGGGGCTTCCAAGTCTGATCGAGGCAAAAATGAAGGAAAACAACCAGCAGAGAAATTCCAAGCAGCCGGTCCATCTGGGCAGTGCCGGAAGCTTCTTCAAGCGTCCGGAAGGTTATTTTGCCGGAAAACTCATTGAAGACGCAGGCCTTAAGGGCCTTACTGTAGGAGGAGCTCAGGTGTCTAAAATGCATGCGGGATTCATCGTGAATCTCGGCAGTGCGGTACCTTCTGACATCATTAACCTTATGGCTGTGGTCCAGGAAACAGTTCTGGATAAGTTCGGTGTAAAGCTTGAACCCGAAGTCCGGATTATTTAGAAATGTACCGTCTTTCTTTTGATTTACATACTCATACCCCTTATTCTCACGGGAAAAGCACCGTTCTGGACAATGCAAGAGCTGCGGCGGAGAAAGGACTTAAGACTCTGGGAATTTCAGACCATGGCCCCGGACACAAGTTCTACGGCATTGATATGAAAGATATCCCCGCAATGCGCAAGGATATTGAAGAGGCGCGCATACAGTTTCCCGATCTTGAGATCCTTCTGGGCGTTGAGGCAAATATCATTAATCCGTCCGGGCATCTTGACGTAAGCGCTGAAGAGCAGAAGAACTTCGACTACGTTATGGCCGGTTATCATTACGGTATCTTCGGAGAAGAACCCGTTAGGGGGTTCGGCACTATTGTCGGAGGTTACTTACACCAGCTGACGGGCAAAAGCAGCACCAGAGCGAGAAACTACAACACAGATCTGGTCATTGCCGCTCTTTACAGCAACAGGATAAAGATGCTGACCCATCCTGGCGACAAGGCCGCTTTTGACATTGACGCCATTGCCAAGGCCTGTGAGGAAACGGGGACCTGGATGGAGATCAACTGCCATCACAATGGTCTGTCCGTTGAAGGCATAAGGACCGCCGCTGAATATGACGTCACTTTTGCCATAAGCAGTGACGCTCATCTTGCGCAAAACGTTGGTGTGCCTGACGCTGCCGTAAATAGGGCGATAGAAGCCGGCCTTGACCTTAACAGGATTATTAACCTGATATAAAACAAGTTCATAGATTTACATTTTTGCTATACTAAAGGACCATTATGGAAACTATCATCGTAACAGGTTTATCAGGAGCCGGAAAGTCTCATGCCATTCATTGCATGGAGGATCTCGGCTATTACTGCATCGACAATATTCCCCCCAGACTCATGGGCGAATTCCTCAGGCTTGCCCAGAACGGCTCAATGAAGATCGAAAAGGTCGCCTTCGTCATTGATATCAGAGGCGGCGAATTCTTTAAGGATCTGAAAATGTCCCTGGATGAACTTAAGGCCCAGGGAACTGAGTTCAAGATCATGTTCCTGGAAGCCAGTGACGCGGTTCTGGTTCGCCGTTATAAGGAGACACGCCGCAGTCATCCTCTTGCTCAGGGGACCACTACTCAGCAGGGTATTGCTGCTGAACGTGAAATGCTCAGCGAAATCCGCAAAGAAGCTACATACATCATCGATACCAGCAATATGAAGTCCGCTAATCTTAATGAAGAGATCAAAAGGCTGCTGCTAAGCGAGGAGGACGGTGAAAGCTTCACTATTACAGTCATGTCCTTCGGCTTTAAGAACGGAATGCCTCAGGAGGCAGACTGGGTCCTGGACGCAAGATTTCTGCCCAACCCTTTCTATGTTCCATCCCTTAAGAAGCTTACGGGAAACAACAAGAAGGTCCGTGATTATGTAATGAAATCAAAGCTGGCCAAAGACTTCGCAGGCCGTATCGTCGGTCTTGCCTGCGACCTTATTCCCAGTTACATCAAGGAAGGAAAGTATCATCTGGTCATTGCCATAGGCTGTACCGGCGGTCAGCACAGAAGCGTAGCCCTTGCCAACGAGATAGGGGAACGTCTCCGCGAATTGGATAAGCCTGTTGTGGTTATCCACAGAGAGCAGGAAGTCCATCATTAATCTCGAAAATAATAGCCATAGAGTTAAATTTATGTTATCATAAAAGATAGTTATAAATGAGCTGCGAAAGCAGCGGTAAGTTATATATTAGGAGGAAACACCAATGGACAAATTAATCATCAGCTGTTGCATCTGCGGCGCAGAAGTCACCAAGGAAAATAACCCTGCAGTTCCTTACACCGTAGAGGAAATCGTAAGAGAAGCTAAGAGCGCATACGATGCAGGCGCAGCACTGATCCACCTTCACGTAAGATGGGACGACGGTACCCCTACCCAGGATAAGGGCAGATTCCAGGAAATGGTCGATGCAATCCGTAAGGAATGCCCCGACGTCATCATTCAGCCCTCCACCGGCGGTGCAGTTGGCATGACCGACCTTGAAAGACTTCAGTCTACTGAAATCGTTCCCACTCCGGAAATGGCAACCCTTGACTGCGGTACCTGCAACTTCGGCGGCGACGAGATCTTCGTCAACACCGACAACACCATCGCAAACTTCGGCGACATCATGAAGCAGAGAGGCATCAAGCCCGAATGCGAAGTTTTCGATAAGGGCATGATCGACCTGGCACTCAAGGCAGCTAAGAAGGGCCACATCGACTATCCTATCCACTTTGACTTCGTCCTCGGCGTTCAGATGACCGCTACCATCAGAGACCTGGTCTTCATGGCAACCTCCATTCCCGAAGGCTCCACCTGGACTGCTACCGGTATCGGCAAGAACTGCTGGGACATCGTTGCAGCAACCATCGCTATGGGCGGCCACGTAAGAGTCGGTTTCGAAGACAACGTCTACATGAGCAAGGGCGTTCTGGCAAAGTCCAACGGCGAAATGGTCGAAAGAGTTGTCCAGATCGCAAAGCTGATGAACAGAGAGATCGCAACTCCCGCAGAAGCAAGAGAGATCCTCGGACTCAAGCCCCTCAAGTAATCGATTTACTGAAAATTGTGCGGCCTCTAAACAGGCCGCCCATTTGTCGTTTTTATTATGTCCTTCACAACAGACGTAAAAAAAGAATTAACAGGCATCAATCCCGAGCGCAAATGCTGTGAACTTGCTGAAATAACAGGTTTTCTGCGCCTTGCAGGCTCCATAACCTTCGGCTTTGGAGGCATGGGCATTAAGGTATCAACAGATAACCCGGCAGTCGCCAGGCTTTTCGTTACTCTCATGAAAAACTATTTCACCGCAAAGAGTGAACTTAACATTTCAGAGAATCCGGGACCCGCTAAAACCAAATTATACGAGCTTACAATTACTCCCGACATGAACGCCGAAGCCATACTTCGTGAAACAGGCATGCTGGGAATAAAAGAGGGCAGCAACTACCTTACTGATGGTATTGATCCTTCGGTGATCAGAAAACGCTGCTGTAAAAAGGCCGCTTTACGAGGCCTTTTCCTCGCCGCCGGTTCTGTAAGCGATCCGGCAAAGAGCTATCATCTTGAGATCAGCTGCAGCAGAGAGGATACTGCCTCAAGCATCAGAAAACTGGTCAACAGCTTCGGTCTCAATACAAGAATTACCGAAAGACGCGGAAAACATGTTGTCTATTTAAAGGACGCCGAGCAAATAGGGGATTTTCTCAACATAATCGGTGCAACAGGCCAGTACCTGAAATTTCAGGACGTGCGCCTGACAAAAGAACTGAAGAATAATGCCAACAGGGCATTTAACTGCGATATGGCCAATTCAGACAGGGCCATGGGCGCTGCGCAGAAGCAGATCGAAGCTATAAAGTTCATCGATGAGAACAGAGGTCTTGACACGCTTCCCGACCGTTTATTGGAAACGGCAAGAATGCGCCTTGACTATCCGGAGCTTTCTCTTGCGGAGCTGGCAGAACTTTTTGATCCGCTCATTAAAAAATCCGGACTTAACCACAGATTCGAGAAGATAATGGCAATAGCCGAAAACATAAAAAACGGTCAAAATTGAGAGGTTATATATGAGTATCGAAGGCTTGATAAAAAGAAAGAGAGGCGTATTCGTCTCTCCCGTCAGATGCATAAAAAAGCTTTATCCTATTAAGGATGCGCCTGCTTTTGCTCTTGTTTTATCCGCAGGGAAAAAAGAAGACCATGAAAAAAGAATGGAAGCTCTTAAGCTTCTTTCCGATTACAACGCCGTATGCAGTTTTGCTGTTACCGGTGAAAGTGCTTCCGACGAAGAATTTGTTCAGAAAGCTATCGCCGAGGGCTTTGAACTGATAAACGGCGGTTATTCCGGCAGACCTTTTTCTGACAGGAAAAACGTTTCAAGGGACATTCTTCCCCTTCATTCATGGAGCAATATCTACGCTGATACCCAGAAACTGCATGACACTGTAAATGACAGATATGGATATAAGATAACAGCCGGCATGCCGCCCTTTGGTGTCGAGTACATTGAAGGTGCACTCAGCGCCTACGATTTGTATGATTACTTCGGATATCAGCTGATCAAGGGTTCTCTGGCCATTGCTCCTGGAGAAGAGAAGCTTTTGGGAGATGAGATAGCTCAGAATAAGGATGCTCTCAACGGTCAGGTGGTCGTTGCAGGCCTTGAAAGCGCACCGGCACTTGTTGCTCAGTTTGCCAAGCTTGGCAATGCCGGTTACGGTGTATGCAGCGTAAAAGACCTTATGGAAGTGTCACCGTTTTCTGATATAGGCCCTGATGATCCTGTGTTTGAACCTGCAAAGAGACTTCTTGACAATGGTCACCCCGTAGTAAACAGAAACAACAAAGTCAATCCCAGACCCTATGAAATTATCGGTGATACCTTAATGACTTTCTCCTCCAGGGAAACACGTGCTCAGAAGGTAGACCGTATTCTGGACGGAAAGACCATGCTGGGAAAATATTCTGTTTTCAACCCGTACTGTGCTGTCATTGCCTGGGCCCGGCTTAAAATGGGAAGAGTCAAGTTTGATTTCCCCACAACCAGCGCACTTTTTACCAGATGCCTTTTACTCAATGAGGTACGTGCTGATATCGGCCGCAGACGTTATCAGTATCGCAGAGCGGAAGTAATAAAAATGTACGCTGATATTCTCTGCGCTACAGAAGAGCAGGATCCTTACGGAGTATTTGAATATCATATGAGCGATATCGAATATGAGCTTCGTAAAGAAATCGGTGATGAAGCCTTTGAAGAAATCAAGAAAGAAGTTGATGAGAAAAAGGCTGCCGAGGCTGCAAAAACTGGTGAAAAGAAGTCGGAAGATGGTACTATCCTTGATAGATTCAACCGTAAGCAGAAGGACTCCGATAAGCTTGAAACAATTGAGGATTCTGAGCATAAGGATGTTGATGTCAATAAGGATCAAATCATCCTCTAAGTTGTTTTATGAAGAAGGAAAACAGCAAAAACTACATAATACTGAATCTGCTGTTTGTACTGGTTTCTCTGTCTTCAGTATGCAGTAAATTCGCTTCACGCTATGAATTTCTCAGTCCTCGTTACTGTATTTTCCAGGCTGGAATGGTGTTTTTCCTTGGGATCTACGCCATAGGATGGCAGCAGATCGTCAAGAAAATGCCTCTTACTGCTGCTTACGTCAACAAGGCCGTTACAGTGGCCTGGGGACTGATATGGGGTACTGTTTTATTTAAGGAACAGCTGACTCCCGGCCGTATCATCGGCGCTCTTGTAGTAATTGCGGGAGTAGTGCTTTTTGCTGTATCAGACGAGGAGGCGGACCAATGAGTTTGCCTCTTTACTGCCTGATGATGGTCGCGGGTGTTTTTATTAACTCTCTGTCTCAGTTGATGCTGAAGAAATCAGCTATGAAGACCTACCCGAATAAACTGAGGGAATATCTTAACGTTCTGGTGGTAGGGGCCTACTTTATAAGCACGGCCATTACGCTGCTGTACAGTTATACCTACAAGTTTATTCCGCTCTCACTTGGCCCCGTACTTGAGGCCTCCGGTTATATATTCGTAGCCTTATGGGGAGTGACTGTTTTCGGTGAAAAACTCAGCAAGAAGAAGATTTTCGCAATGTGCCTGATAATTGCCGGAATCGTTATTTCTTCGTTTTTTTAAATCAGTTGCATTAAAAGAGAGGTCACCGGACCTCCCTTTTTTTTGTCCGGAAAAGGCGTACTCATAATTGTTGATGTAAAAATATGGTTGACGAGTTAAAAACAAAATGGTAATATATGGCAAATATATGCAAAAGGCATGGTACGCTAAATGAAAATCAACATCAAAACAGCAGATAGAGCCTATGGACAGGCCCTAGCTTTGACCTTGGCGCGCTGCCTTAAGTCTGACGTTTTTATTGATGTGGGCCCGGGGCAGGAGATCGATATAAATCTTTGTGATAAGGAGTTTGAGGACTGTTTTTCCGATAAGGTGATAGTGATAAGTAAGTTTGAACCTGTTTCAGGCCTTATTGAAAGATTAAGAGTTGAAACGCTTAAAGATGAAGGTGTTTCTCCGGCTAACGTTATGACCGTTGCTGTTACGGGGAGGGGAGGAAGCGGAGTCAGTACTGTGGCGGAGATAGGGGCTGCTATTGCGTCAGAACTTATGGGGAAAACAGTACTTTCGGTAAGCTTTAACGGAGTTGGCGGGCCTTCTGAGCTCTTGGTCTATAAGCTTTTGACATCGCCTGCCTTTGACTTGAGTTCGCTGAAGAAAGACAGTCACGGGGTCCTAAAAATGGAGCTTGCTGATGACAATTCGCTTATTTGCAGTGAAAAGAAAGGCGAGGTTTTAAAATTAAATCCTTTGGGACGATTGTCCAAAGGAGAAGCGACAGATGTTTTGTCTGCTCTGGGGCACCTTCAGGGCCTGGATCTTATTGTTATTGATGTTCCACTGGCGTCTCCTCACTGGTCACTGGCAATGAAGCTCGCAGAGCTTATCGTGACTGTTTGCGATAAAGCTGATGAAGAACTGGATAGTCTTATTCAAAGAGAAACGGCGGGTTTCAGCAGGATCCTGCATTTTGTGAACAGGCCGGAGGATGGAATTCCGGATATGCTCAGCGAAACAGGTGCAGCAATATGGCGTTTTATCAAGGAGGAACTATGTTAGAGATCCGAAACGACAGGGGAATCATTAAGTGCGGAAAGTATGCCGACCAAGTTAGAAAAAGAATGGATTCAGGGATCCAGAGCTATTCAGATGATGATGTCATGAAGCTTTGCGAGAGCGTGATCCTTGATGCAGAAGAACTGGAAAGCCTTGGTATAGGGGAAAAGGCCAGGCTTGTAAGGCTCACTTTCAATTCACTTCGCTGTGAGCTTGAAATACTGCAGGATCTTGCTGATGACGAAGAGGTCAGTGAGATAATGGTCAATGGGCCGGACAATATATTTGCCGAACGCAGCGGGCGCATAGAAAGGGAAGCTCTGGCCTTTGACGACGCCGTTCAGCTGGAGAGGGTAATACAGCGTCTGACCGCGAGAGTGGGGCGTGAAATGAATGAATTGAGCCCAATTGTGGACGCCCGTCTTTCTGACGGATCCAGGATCAACGCTGTCAATTCCAATATTGCCATTGACGGACCTGTACTGACCATAAGGCGCTTCGGAACGGGACGGCTTACGGCGGAAGACCTGATAGAGTCCGGTGGAATGACTCGAGAAACTGCTGATTTTATCCGGACCCTGGTCCGATGCCGCTATAACATTTTTATTTCCGGAGGAACCAGCTCGGGTAAGACTACCTTTCTGAATATACTTTCCGATTACATTCCTCCGGAGGAAAGAATTATCGTTATTGAAGATTCCGCGGAGCTCGCCATACGCGGCCACGAAAACCTGGTACGCATGGAAGCGAAAAATGCTAATGCCCAGGGGAAGGGAGAGGTCAGTATAAGGGAGCTGATACGCAGCAGCCTCCGTATGCGTCCTGACCGCATAATCGTAGGAGAGGTCAGAGGAGAAGAGGTCATTGATATGCTTGCTGCCATGAGTACAGGCCATGACGGTTCCCTGTCTACGGGACATGCCAATTCTCCTTTGGGAATGCTGGGGAGACTGGAAAGTCTTTTCCTTGCAAATTCGGGCTTTCCAATAGATGCTGTCAGAAGCCAAATCGCCGGAGCTATTGAAATTTTCATTCATTTGGCAAGGGATAAAAAAGGCAGGAGGAGGATCATGGAGATTTCTGAACTGTGCGGACTTTGCAATGGAGAGTACCGGCTTAATCCTCTTTTCCGCTACCGGCATGACGATGGTCTCGTAAAATGCGGAGAACTTAAGAACAGGGGAAAAATGGAGCTTTATGACTGATTATCATTTCTACAAGCTGAAAAGAGATGAACTTATAAGATACTACCTGGCTGCCTGCATTTTGCTTGCCCTTCTGGGTTTACTATTTTACCGAAACCTTGTTATGGCGGCCTTTTGCTCTTTGGCTGCAATTCCATTGAAGAGGTTTTACGCAGATCATTTGAGAAAAAAGAGACTGGAAAAACTGCAGGAAGGCTTTAAGGATGCCCTTTACTCAATCTCCGGCTCTGTCGCTGCCGGTCGTCAGCTGCCCATCGCCATACGGGAAGCCGCAGGGAGCGTTTCCTCCGCCTACGGAGAAGACGCTGACATAACGGCAGAGTTGAAACACATTGCTGAAGTATATACGGAGAGTCACGGTGATGCATACGGACTTCTTTCGGATTTCGGATACAGAAGCGGCCTTGAGGAAATATCTCAATTTGCTCAAAGCTGCAGTATTTGCAGGCGCTGCGGGGGAGATATGGAGGCTGTTGCTTTGAAAAGCGCGTCTCTGCTTCTTGACCGCATGGAACTCAACAGGGAAATCAAAGGCCTTATAAGTCAGAAGAAAACCGATATCGCTTTGCTTACGTTAATGCCGGTGGCGGTCCTCGGCTTTCTTAATTTGGTTTCATTCTCCTATTTGGAGCCTTTATACACCGGAGCTCAGGGGCGGATCATAATGAGTTGCTGCCTTGCTGTCATCGGCTTTGCTTTGCTGTGGTGCATAAGGATTACGGAAATCAGTTTATGAAGAAATATAATGAACATACGGATCAGGAGGCAGCGCGAAAACTGGGAAAATACGCCTGGCTGTCATTTTGCGGTGAAGATACAGAAGCCACAATGAGAAGGGCTGATGAGAGGTTTAAAACTCTGGCATATATCATTGCTGCCGCGACCTTGCTGCTTCTTGTATTGGGCTACTGTACTTCGGGATCCGGCAAAACACCTGCAGAGCGGCTCATAAGAAATGAATATGGCGGAGATGCAAGGGATATTTCCGTAAACGTTTCCGCGAGCTACGGAGACGTCACCCTGGAAAAAGAACTTGAACTCAGGGTTAATTCCAGGGCATTAACGGAAGAAGAGGCACAATTGCTTCTTGATTCCTGTGAAGAATACATCAGAACAGAGGTCATAGTTACCGATCATGTATCATCTGACCTTAGTCTTCCTGAAAGGTCTCCCGACGGTCTTGTAGAGATAAGCTGGCACAGCGGGGATCCTTCTCGGCTGGGAGATGATGGAACTGTTGATCTTCTTGAGATCCCAAGGCTTTGTGCGGTTGAACTCCGGGCGGAAATGAGGATAGAACACTTTGTAAGAGAGTTGAGTTTCGTGATCGAAATTTCAGAAGGGGACCCCCGTGAGTCCATGAACAGGAGCCTGGATCTTCTTGCGGAAGAACTCTCTTCGGAGGATGGAGGGATAAGCATGGAGCTTCCCGATGAACGGGATGGCATTGACATTCAATGGAGCTTTCCCGGTAAGGAAGTTCCGTGGGAACTGCTTCCTCTTGCCGCATTTGTTCTTCTTGCTGTTTATTTCGGACGTTATGATCCCGAAGAAAAGCGCATGAGAAAAAAAGCATCGGAATTTGAACGCGAAATTCCGTCAATGACTCTTCAGCTGATACTCCTTCTCAATGCCGGACTGGTTGTAAGCGCTGCCTTTGACGAAATAATCGACAAGAATTCCGGAAGCGGTAGTCCTCTTTATGCTGCTTTGGAAAATGTCCGTGATAAAGCGGAGGGGGAGAATCTGTCATTTATCAGTGAACTATATGTCTTTGCCAATACAACGGGATGCCGTGATTTTATAAGGCTTTCGTCGTTGATACTGGATCATTCCAACCGTGGAAGTGAATTGGCTGGCAAATTGGAAAAGGAAAGGGCGCAGCTCTGGTCCTCACGTCTTTCTGCGGCAAAAGCCAGGACAAAAGAGGCTGAAACCAAACTGTGTTTCCCTCTTATGCTTCTTCTTTGTGTGCTTGTGGTAATATCTGCGGCCCCGGCTCTCATGACTATGTAAAGTAAAACCCCTGTCATCAGATTTTTCTGACAACAGGGGTTGTTCCTTTGATTTAAAGGCGCCCGGCAGGGCGTAATTATTACAGACCGAGTTCAGCCTTCAGTGCGGCCAGTTCGTCGGAAACGGACTCGCTGACGTCGGTGGTGTACTTTGCTTCAAGCTGTTCGGCGGTAACTGCTGCGGGTACAGCGTCCAGCTGAGCCATAGCGTCTGCCTTATCCAGCATGGCGTCTGCCTTTGCTTCCATCTTTGCGAATGCGCCGAGGGCTTCTTCGACCTTGTCGCCGGAAGTGGAATACTTGTTGACCTTTTCCTGAGTGTTGGCAAGAGCCATCTTTGCCTCAATTGCAGCCTTTCTCTTTTCAAGTTCTGCAACGTCTGCGGAGAGCTTGTCATAGAGCTGACGCATCTTGATCGCGTTGTCGTGTGCTGCTGCGTATTCTACCTGAAGAGCTGCGCCTGCGGTTTCCAGATTCTGCTTCTTGGTGATGAATACGGAAGCGTCGGTTTCGGAGCCGGCGAGAAGGGCTTTCTTGGCCAGTTCAGCGTACTTTGCCACTTCCATGGTGTTGGCGTCAAGTCTGCGCTTTGCGGCAGCTTCCTTGGCCATAACTTCTGCGGTTTCCTTCTTGACTTCTGCAAGATCGGTCTTAGCGTCCAGCAGGTACTGGTTGACCATCTTGACGGGGTCTTCGGCCTTTTCGAGGAGTGCGTTGATGTTTGCGGAAATTATGTCGGTGAATCTTGATAAAATGCCCATAGGTATGTTTCCTCCTTGTAAAATCATGGTGTTAAGGTCATCAAACCTTTGAGTTAAAAATATCACAAAAATACCACGGTGTAAAGTGTACAAATTATGAAGAAAAATCCCCGGGATAGTGGTATAATATACTGTATTTTTGTGTAGTCATATAATGGAATGGAATTGAAAATGAAGAATGTAAGAAAAATCATAGTGTTAGTTCTCGCTTTTGCTCTTGCCCTGTCATCCTTTACCGGCTGCGGCAAGGAAAACGAGGAGCCTGTTGTTACTGAACCGGTAATTGAAGAGCCGGAGGAACCTGTCGCTGAACCGGAGCCTGCAGTGGAACCTGTGGCTGAGCCGGAACCCGTTGTTGAACCGGAACCCGAACCTGTCTATGAGGGACCCTATAATCCCTATACAGGGCTTCCCTGCGAAGAAGATATCAGCGGAGTTCGTCCTTATGCAGTCATGATCAACAACATTAAGGTTGCGACCCCCCAGTGGGGCATTACCGCCGCTGACATTATGTACGAGGTACTGGTCGAAGGCGGTCTTACACGTCTTATGGCAATTTACAGCAACCTGACCTCTGTTGACTGCATCGGAAGCATCAGAAGTTCCAGACCTTACTATCTTGATATTCTCCAGGGCTATGACGCCATTTACATTCATGCAGGCGGATCTGAAGACGCCTACTCACAGATCTCCAAGCGAGGCATAAACAATATCGACGGCGTTCGCGGAAGCGGAGTCACCTTCCACAGAGATGCCTGGAGAAAGGCCAACATGGGTACTGAACACTCCCTCATGCTTGATACTCTTAAGGTCCCCGATTTCGTTGAAAAGGCCAAGTGGCGCACTGATATCGGCGACAGCTACCGCAATATTCTCAGCTTCACTGACGAAGCAAAGCCTGAAGGTGACAGCGCTGTAAAGATCCACGTAATGTATTCTAAGTCCAAGACTACTGATTTCGAGTACAACGAAGAAGACAAGCTTTATTACGTCTTCCAGTATGGCAGCAAAATGTGGGACGAGACTCAGGAAAAGCAGATGAACTGCAAGAACGTTCTCGTTCTTTACACTGAAATGAGCAAGATCGCCGGAGACGACAAGGGCCGTATGAAGGGTACTTTCTACGGCGAAGGAAACGGCATGTTTTTCTGTGAAGGCAGCTGCGTTCCCATTAAGTGGAGCAAGGCTTCCGCAACGGATCCCTACAAATACACCCTTGAAGACGGCTCCCAGCTTGAACTTGGACGCGGAGTCACCTATATCCCCATCGTCGCTCCTTCCTACGGAGAAGTCTCTTACGAATAAATGATCGATTACTTAAGCAAACTCAACAAGCAGCAGTATGAAGCTGCAACAACCATAGAAGGGCCTCTCCTCATACTTGCAGGCGCAGGCAGCGGAAAGACCGGCACCATGACCCACCGCATTGCCTACATGGTCAAGGACTGCAATATCAGTCCCTATTCCATTCTGGCCGTAACCTTTACCAATAAGGCCGCCAAGGAAATGCGGGAAAGAGTCGAAAACCTGGTAGGCAATATTCAGGGCATGTGGATACAGACCTTCCACTCCTGCTGTCTGAGAATTCTCCGCATGGACGGTGACCGTCTGGGCTACGGCAATAATTTCGTAGTCTATGACCCCGTAGACCAGAAGTCCATAGTTAAGAACCTCTGCAAGGAGAGAAACCTTGATGAAAAGCGTTTTGCTCCTGCTTATGTTCTTTCCGAAATATCCAAGGCAAAGGAAGCTGAGATCAGCCCCGAGGCTTACGCGAGAAGAAAGGGCGGTCTGGAACAGTTCCAGGTAATTTACCAGCTTTATGACGCCTACGAAAAGCAGCTGAAGAAGAACAATGCCATGGACTTTGATGACTTGATCCTCAATACTGTCAGGCTCTTTGAAATGGACGAGGAAGTTCTTCTTAAATACCAGAATCGTTTCAAGTACATAATGGTGGACGAGTACCAGGATACCAACATGCTTCAGTATAAGCTGATCAAAATGCTCGGCGAAGCTCATGGCAACGTCTGCGTAGTAGGCGACGACGATCAGAGCATTTACCAGTGGCGCGGTGCGGATATACGAAATATCCTGGAGTTCGAAAAGGACTTCAAGGGTGCAAAGGTGGTCAAACTGGAAGAAAACTACCGCTCTACGGGAAATATCATAGCTGCGGCCCACAGCGTCATCAGCAGAAATACTCAGAGAAAAGACAAGAAGCTCTGGACCAGAGCCGAGGACGGCGAAAAAATCGAATACTACAGAGCCGAAAGCGATTACGACGAAGCTCGCTACGTAGCAGATAAGATCAAAGAACTCATGAGAAAGAATGAAAGCCTGAAGTATTCGGATTTTGCTATTCTTTACAGAACCAACGTTCAGTCCAGAAGATTTGAAGAATGCTTTGGAAAGAAGGGTATGCCCTATCAGGTCCTTTCCGGCCTCAGGTTCTTTGACCGCAAGGAAATCAAGGACCTTATGTGCTATATGCGTTTGGTGGACAATCCTAAGGATGACGTCAGCCTTCTCCGCGTTATAAACGAACCTAAGAGAGGAGTAGGCGCCAAGACTGTCGAAAGCATTCAGGCAGTAGCAAAGACCACGGAAATGAGCATGCTCGAGGCCATGACACTTCCCGAAGTAATGGACGGCCTTTCTGCCAAGGCAAGTCAGGCTGTAGGTGAATTCGCCGCCCTTATCAACAGTCTTGCAATTGAAAAGGACAATATGTCCGTTGCAGACGTTTATGACACCCTGCTGGTCCGTTCCGGCTACGTAAAGGCCCTTGAAGAGCAGGACACCGTTGAAAACGAAAGCAGAATTGAAAACCTTTTGGAATTCAAATCTGTCATTGAGGAAAAGGCCAAGGATGCCGAGAACGCAGGAGAAGTACTTACTCTTGCGAGCTTCATGGAAAGCCTTGCCCTGGTCGCTGACGTTGACAATCACAACCCCGACGAAGAGGCTGTTGTACTCATGACCATGCACTCTGCCAAGGGACTGGAGTTCCCGGTAGTGTTCATGCCAGGCATGGAAACCGGTATTTTCCCCAGCTACCGCAGTATTGACAGAGAAGACGGCATAGAAGAAGAACGAAGACTTTGCTACGTAGGCATGACCCGCGCAAAGCAGCGTCTCTTTATGACAAGTGCCGAAACACGCATGCTTTACGGTAAAACGGACTTTACCACTGAGTCTCAGTTCCTCAAGGAAATCGACCGCAAATACATGACCGGCAATGCGGTTTACGAGAAAAAGAATCAGGGAATGTCTCAGGCCAGATACAGCCCTGTGACCACTTATTCCAAAGGAACTTACGTTTCTCCCATTGCCCAGCTTGAAGCTGTGCGCAAGGCTGCGGCGCCTCCTAAGGAAACTCTGGCCAAATCCGATGTTCAGCCCGGCGATCTTGTGGAACACGTAAAGTTCGGCAAGGGCACTGTCATTGAACTCAAAGGAAATATCGTTACAGTCATGTTCGAAGAATTCGGCGTAAAGAAAATGGCCAGGGACATGGCTCCCCTTAAGAAGTTATAAAGTTTCGGTTAAAAGATGTTGAACGCAGCTGATGCGCAGAAGCGCATGGAAGAGCTTTACAAGCTCATAAAATACCATAACGACAGATATTACAATCAGGACGATCCGGAGATATCTGACTTTGAATATGATCAGCTGAGCCTTGAACTGAGGGCTCTGGAGGCCCGGTGGCCCATGTTCGTTCAGGTCGATACACCCACCCAGCATGTCGGCGGTACAGCCCGCAGGGAGTTCCGCAAGGTAAAGCATGACATTCCCGTCATTTCTCTTCAGGATGTGTTTTCCAAAGAAGAGGTCTTTGCCTTCGTTGACCGTGTCCTTGAAGAAGAACCCGGCGCGGTATTCTCCGTTGAAAAGAAAATAGACGGCCTTACCATGGTCCTTCGCTATCATGACGGCAAGCTAACAGAAGCCATTACAAGAGGCGACGGCGCAATAGGTGAAAGCGTTTATGAAAATGCTCTTGCAATGAAGTGCATACCCAAGGAGATCCCGGCAAAGCTTCCCTATCTGGAAGTCCGCGGCGAGGTTTATATGTCAACGGAAAGCTTTGAGGCTGCCAACAGAAAGCAGCAGGAGAAGGGCGGAAAGATATATCAGAACCGCAGAAACAGCGCTGCCGGAACCATGCGGCAGCTGGATCCTGCAATTGTTGCTGAACGTGGCCTTGACATCTTTGTTTTCAATCTGGAAATAGCCGAAGGCAAGGAATTTGTCTCCCATCTTGAAACCCTCAGCTGGCTGTCCGAGCAGGGCTTTTCCGTCATTCAGGAGCCTGCCAAAGCAAAGACTGCGGAAGAGGTCTGGAATGCCGTCCAGCACATTGCCGACGTCCGTTACAGCCTAAACTACGGCCTTGACGGTGCCGTCGTAAAGGTTGACGATCTGGAAATGAGAAAGCGTCTGGGCATGACCTCCAAGGTCCCACGTTGGGCTGTTGCTTACAAGTACCCCCCTGAAAGAAAAGAGACTGTGATCGAAGACATTACTGTCCAGGTAGGAAGGACCGGCCGTCTGACACCTTTGGCCTGCCTTACTCCCATAAGACTTGCGGAAACTACAGTTGCCAGAGCAACTCTCCATAACCAGGACTACATAGACGAAAAAGATATAAGAATAGGTGATACGGTCATCGTACAGAAGGCCGGAGATATTATTCCCGAGGTCCTGTGCGTTGTAAAGGAAAAGCGCCCGGAAAATGCGGCCGCCTATAAAATGCCTATGTTCTGTCCCGTTTGCGGAGCTCCCGCCATGCGGGAACAGGACGGTGACGGCGCGCATCTCAAGTGCACCGGTACATCCTGCCCGGCAAAGGACAGCAGATCCATGGCTTACTTCATAAGCAAGGATGCCATGAACATGGAGGGTTTCGGGCCTGCGGCAGTTGAAGCCCTTATTTCCGAAGGCTATATCCGCAGCATCCCGGACATTTTCACTCTCAAAGACAGCCGTGACAAGCTCATAGAAGAGGGCATAGTCGGCAAAGAGAAGACCGTCGACAATATACTGGCGGCAATCGAAAAGTCCAAGGAAAACGATATTGACCGCCTTATAACAGGTCTCGGCATACGCAATGTGGGAAAGCAGAGTGCCAAGCAGATAGCCGCTAAATACGCAAATATGCAGCAGCTTATGGACGCCACGGCAGAAGACCTTATGGAGATCGATGATTTCGGTGAGGTTGTTGCGGGTGACGTAACAAGGTTTTTTGCAACCCCTGATAACCGATGTATCATTGAACGGCTCGCGGAACTTGGTGTCAATATGGAATCCAAGTCAGCATCAAAGATCAAGGACCTTCGCTTTGAAGGCAAGACATTTGTACTCACCGGAACACTGCCTACGCTGAAGCGCGACGAGGCATCCGCCATTATCGAAAGTTTCGGCGGAAAGGCTTCCGGAAGCGTATCAAAGAAAACAAGCTACGTTCTTGCAGGCGATGCCGCAGGAAGTAAGCTTACAAAAGCCCGGGAACTGGGCATACCCGTCATTTCCGAGGAACAGTTTATGGAAATGATCAAATAAAACATAAGGAGCTTAAATGGCTTTATTTCCCTTTAAAAACAATAGTGTGCGTCTGAAAGGCGAAAGGAATACGGCAGGGCAGAACATAGTTCCCATTGCTCTTCCCAAGGAGGTACATATCTCCATGAAACAGGGACAGTGCGATGCAGCGGAGCCTGTGGTATTTGTAGGTGACAGTGTTAAAGTCGGCCAGGTCATAGGCAAGAACCTGACACCTTTCAGTGTGCCCGTTCACAGCAGTGTTTCCGGCACGGTCAAAGCCGTCACTAACGAACCCTCCGTGGGCGGCGCTTTTGACGTTCACGTAGTCATTGAGTGCGACGGAAGACAGGATTTTGCGGCCGGCGTTGTTCCGCCTTCAGTTGAAAGCACCAAGGATTTTATCAACGCCGTTCGTAAGTCCGGCCTGGTCGGTCTGGGCGGCGCAGGCTTCCCCATGGCCGCTAAATTTGCCCCCTGCGTAGATGCCGAAGTGGATACTCTCATAATCAACGGCGTTGAATGTGAGCCTTTCCTTACGGTTGACCGCATGACTATGATCGCTCACAGCCGCGATGTTATAAGCGGCAGCGAGGCCATTATGAAATGGCTGGGTATAGGGCGATGCATCATAGGAGTAAACCGCTCCATGAGAGACGTCTATGAACTTTTTGAGGATCTGCTCAAAGAAAAGCAGAGCATATCCGTTCGATATGTTTCTGATGTTTATCCCATTGGCGCAGAGCATATCATTGTTCGCGAGCTGACCGGAAGAACACTTCTTCCCGGAAGAATAGCTCCTGATGTGGGCTGCCTTGTCTGCAATGTCAATTCCGTGGTCAAGCTTCAGCACTATCTTTCCACGGGACTTCCCCTGGTAACAAAGAACCTGACTGTTGACGGAAGCGCGGTTGCCGCAAGGCGCAATGTGGAAGTCCCCATCGGAACTCTTATCCGCGACGTATTCGATTTCTGCGGAGGTGCTCCTGAAGGACATGACCCGGTCCTTACTCTTCTTGACGGGGTCATGATGGGAAAAGTGGCTGAAAACGACAGGCTCCCCATAAACGCGTCCGACAATGCCGTTCTCTTTTTTGACGAGGACTTTGCTCGCAAGCTTGCCCCCGGTGCCTGCATTAATTGCGGACGCTGCATAAGGTGCTGTCCTCAGAACCTCATGCCCGGAAAAATATATGACGCCGTTCAGAGACTGGATACCGCTTTCCTTGAAAAGAGCGGTGCCGGTAACTGCATAAATTGCGGTGCGTGCTCTTATGTATGTCCTGCAAGAAGAAGACTGAGTCAATCTGTTTTCAGACTGGCCGCCTCCATGAAAGGAGGAAGGGAAAATGAGTAGCAAAAACTATATTTCCGAAGCTCCCTTCATATATGCCAAGGCCGATACCACGTCCATTATGGCCGATGTGCTCATTGCCCTTATTCCAAGCATTGCCGCAGGTATTTACCTTTACGGTACATCTATGATCTTCAGCGTTCTGGTGTGCGCCGCATCCTGCATGTGTTTTGAAGCTGTTTCCCAGAAACTCTTGGGAAGGACAGTTACTGTAAAGGATATGAGCGCCGCTGTAACGGGCACTATAATCGCTCTCAATCTTCCCACTGACGTTTCTCCCTGGATAGGTATTCTGGGAAGCTTTATCGCCATTGTTGTGGTGAAGCAGCTTTTCGGCGGAATAGGGCGCAACTTCGCAAACCCGGCTCTTGTTGCCATTCTGGTCCTTTACAGAAGCTCCCCCGCCGACACCAGCAGTTGGATAGTCAATTCTAAAATGATACCCGCCATCTATGACGCGGCTAACGGAGCAAGGACCGGCTATACAGTTCTTCAGCTTCAGAAGATAAACGGAGATCTTCCTTCCGCCGTCCAGATGCTTACAGGATTTAAGAACGGTCCCGCTGCCAACGCATGGGCCATCGCAGCCGTCATAGGCGGACTTTATCTTATAGCAAAAAAAGTCATAAGTCCGGTCTTGCCCGCGGCTTTCCTGGCAACTGTCAGCATTGCTTCTCTGCTCCATGGCAGTAATCCCTTGTTTCAGATCTGCGCGGGGGGCGTTATGTTTTACGCTTTCTTCATGGCAAATGACTATGCTACCATGCCTGTGACCGCTCTTGGGAAAATTATTGCCGGTGTGATTCTGGGCATTATCACCATGTTCTTCAGAACGTATTCCTCTGTAAGTGACGGCATTGCCTACGCGCTTCTCTTTGTAAATATTCTGACTCCGAGGATCGATGCTATGACTATGCCCCGTCCATTTGGAGAAGTGAGAGGAGGAAAGACCCGTGAATAGAAAAACAATTGCCGCATGCATCCTTGCTCTCGGCTCCGTATTTCTGCTGGTTTTCCTTGTTCTGGTCATCTCCCACATGATCGTTGCCGACCGTCTCAATGAGCACCTTACTTCTGTGCCTCAGGAGGAAAGAATGGCAATGGTCCCGGGTACTGAAACCATTGAGGTCCCGGAGGATATGGAATACGCTGACGGTGTTACCTGCGTCAGCCTTCTTTACGACGAAAACGGAAATGAAACCGGTTGTGTCATCGATACTGTCTCCACAGGCTCAGACGGAGACGTTATCGTCCGCGTGGCCTTTGATGACGAAGACACAATAGCCGCCCTAGACGTTATCGAGCACGCAGGTCTTCCCACTAATCTGGGATATAAGGCAGCTCTTCCTGAGTTTACGGATCAGTTCATCGGAGCTTCTTCTATTACCGCCTATTCAGGAAGCGTCAGCGGAAGACTGATTAAGTTTATTGACGACGCGGACTATTCATGCGCCGGTGTTTACAGCTGCGTTGCTGCAGCATTTACTCAACTTAAGGAAATGAGACTTTCCGAAAACGAGCAGACCACAGAAGGAGGAACGGAATAATGAGCAGAAAAGAAAGATTTTCCGTCTTCCTCGGCGGACTTTACAGAGATAACCCGGTGTTTACTGCAGCTCTCGGAATATGCTGCAGCATTTTCATGACCTATGATGTCAGGAACGCTTTTCTGACTGGCGTATTTACAGCTCTGACTCTTGTAGTATCGGACATGGTCATTTCCGCAATGAAAAGGGTAATACCCAAGCAGGTCAGAATACCATGTCATATGCTCCTCATTTTCGGATCACTTACCTTTCTGCAGTTTATGCTCAATGCCTACTTTCCCATGTTTGAAAGCGGCATAAACAAGTATTTTCTTCCTGTGGCAGTAAGCTGCCTGGTTCTGGGCAGGGCAGAAGGCTATGCCATAAAAAACAGTGTCATAAATTCAGGTGTAGACGCTCTTGGAGTAGGAATAGGTTTTACAGTTAATTTGGTACTTATTGCCATTCTCAGAGACGTTTTGGGCAATGGTATGTTCTTCGGAACACCTGTTTTTTCCGGAAATGTCAAGCCTGTTTCCCTCTTTGCCATGGCGCCGGGAGTCCTTTTCATTTCAGGATGCATCTGCGCTCTGGTCAAGAAAATTGCGGGAAGAAAGGACGGTGGAGAATAATGAGGGATATACTTTACATCATCCTTACCACCGTTCTGGCAAATAATGTGATGTTCGTCCGGTTTGAAGGACTGTGCAGCTTTATGAGTTGTCCGGGCAGGAAGAGCAGCGTAAGATTTTTGACTTTCGCCACCGGTTTTGTCCTTGTTTTCGCATCGGTGTTCAGCTGGATAGCGGACAGATATATTCTGACTCCTCTGAATGCGGAATACCTTAAGACTGTAGTTATCGTTTTCATAATTGCCTGCTTTGTGCAGGTCGTTGATAACGTCACTGCGGCACAGTATCCCCGCTTCCGCGAGGAAATGGGGATCTGTCTGGTCCTTATTGCCACCAACAGCGCAGTACTGACCATTTGTCTTGAGAGTGCACAGCAGGACAGCACACTTATCAGCATAATTCTTTCCGCATTGGGAACTGCTTTGGGCTTTGGGATTTCGACCTTCCTTTTCGGAGGAATAAGAGAAAAAATAGAAAACAGCAATGTTCCCGAATGCTTTAAGGGAACACCGGCGACGCTTATTGCCGCATCCATAATCAGCCTCGCGTTCTATGGCTTTGAAGGCGTTGTTACCGGTATTTTCAGTATGGGACTATAAGAGAATGGAAAAATACTTAGGAATAGACCTGGGCGGAACCAACGTCAAGGTCGCTATCACAGATAAAACAGGGAATATTTACGGAAGCGCTTCGGTTAAAACTCTTGCCTGCGATGACCCGGAGGTTCCCGTCAGACAAATTGAAGCCGGAGTAAAGGCCGCTCTGGAAAACGCAGGTCTTCAGATGAGTGATATCAAGGCGGCCGGCTTCGGAATTCCCGGAAACGGTGTCTGGCCCAAAGGGGAGGTCATTATCTGCCCAAACATAGGCTGGAATCACTTTGATGCTGTCGGACGACTGGAAAGCATTCTCGGCGTTCCCGTATTTATGGGCAACGATGCCGACTGCATGGCACTTGCCGAGAACTCATTCGGAGCCGGTAAAAATTACAGAGCGTTCCTAATGATCACTCTGGGAACCGGAGTAGGGGGAGCTTTTGTCATGGACGGCAAGCCTTTTGTCGGTGCCGGACCCTGCGCCGGAGAATTCGGCTACATTCCCCTTGTCCACGGAGGCTATGAAAGCAACAGCGGACTTAACGGATGCCTTGAAGAATACTGCTCGATCAGAGGTATGGAGAGACTTGCCATGGAGGAGGGATTTCCCGAACATACGGGGCCAAAGAGAGTTTTCCGCATGCTTGAGGAGGGCAATCCTGCAGCCGAGAGGGTGGTAGATGCTTATACCGACCTGCTGGCAGAGGGCCTTACAGGTCTCATCAACATCTTCCGTCCCGAGGTAATTCTTCTCGGCGGCGGAATGGCCAATGCTGGTGCTCCTCTCTTTGACAGGCTCAATGAAAAAATCCCCAAGATGACCTACGCCAACGATTCCGTTCCGGCTCCCAAAGTTACCGGGACTGTGCTTGGCACCTATGCCGGAGCCCTTGGCGCCGCCGTTCTTGCAATGGAGTAGAGTATGCTAAGAAAACTCATTTGTATATTGATTTCCGCGTCAGTCCTCATGGGACTTTGCGGCTGCACACTCCTTTCAAGAGTTGAAGCTGACGGAGAAAACGAGGCTCCCAGAACTAAGTTTGTGGCTGAAAGCCTCCATGTCCCCGCTCCCGTTGAGACTGAGGGCAATGGTGAAGAAGGTACTTCATCTGAAGTTGAAACCGACGGAGAAAACGCGGTCGTAATTGAATATCCCCAGATAAAAGAAGACGACCCCATGTATGAGGACGTCTCTCTGATGGTCACAGGCCTTACGCCTGTATTCAGTTATTTTGCCTTTAAGGGCGAGGATATGGACCTCAGTGATCTGAGTGCGGAGGATTTCTGGCTTCTTATGGCCATGATAGCCGCCGACGTCAACGGAGATAACAAAGATGCCGACGGCAGCGTCAGTCTGCAGAAAGACGTTCTTTCCGATTATGCTGCAACTTTCTTCGGCAGTCTTTTTTTCGCCAGCGGTCTACCCGATTGGAAGGGTACGACCAGTGCTTCTTCTGACCCACGCAGTCAGGTGATTTCCCTTTCCGCGATGGGAGTTGACGGTTATCACGGAAAGCTTGCAGGTTTTGAGGCAAGCCCCGATGAAGAAGGTTATTATGATCTCTACCTTGAGATATATAAGTCCGTCATTGAAGGTGCCCAGACAGGCAGCGATGCCGGTGATAATCTGATTTGGAAAATTGTCCTTGAACCATGGAATGATGATTCAGAGCACGCTTTTGCTTTTAAGATGAAGTCTTTCAGCCGTGAAGAAAATGAAGTCCTTCAGGCAGGATCCGAGAGTGCCGATTCCACCTCAGCGGATTGATACTTCGCCTGTGGTCAGAGCTTCGGTATCGCCGTTTTCCCAGGTGACAAGAAGTTTGAAATCTTCGGTGATTTCTAGAGCCTCTGCCTTGCGTGGAACAGACGATTCACCGAACAGCACATTGACGCTTTTACCCGTTGTGATGCATTTTTTTCTGTAATAATCAAGATATTCAGCCTTGCCTTTCGGCAGGGCTTTTATCATGGTTTCGAGAGCCGGAAGGAGGGCTTCTGCAAAGCTTTGCGGCTCAATAACTGTGCCGCAGGCCTGCTTGATGGAAATTGCCTTATTTCGCAGCTCCGGCGGAAAATCCGCTTCTTCCTGGGAAAGGTTTACGCCTATTCCAAGAACGAGAAAAAGTCCCCGTTCCAGCGGCATCAGCTCTGTCAGAATGCCGCAGACCTTCCGCCCTTCAAGGATAAGGTCGTTGGGCCATTTTATGCCGCAGACTGCAGGGCACAATGCCTCAATGGTCCTGCATACGCAGACCGATGCCATAGGCATAATGGGAAGGGCTTCTTCCATTGACGCAAGTTCAAAGGGTACGGACAGATACAGTCCCTTGCCGGCCGGACTTGAAAAGTTTCTTCCGCTTCGTCCTTTTCCTGCTGTCTGTTCAAGAGCCAGTATGGCAGGAGGCAGCAGATGATCTGCCCTCATCCCTCTGAGGAGTCCTTTGAGTTCTTCATTTGTGGAGCCGCAACTCTCAATTACTCTTATCTTCATATTTGCATTATAGCACAATATAATGTATAATACCTTAGTTAAAAATACAAAAGAAGGAGGTGCGCAAATGAATAACGAAAACCCCGACAAGATCCTTGCCGAAGAAATCGATTATACTGAGCTGGAACTTGATGAACTTGAACCCATATTACTGGAGATGTTCCGATCGCGAAGATTTGCGCAGCTCAAGAGCATACTCAATGAAATGAATGCCGCCGATATCGGTGAAATGCTTCAGGATATGATAGACGAGGAAGACATTGCCGAAGAGGAACTTCCCAAAGCCTTCCGTATCCTTCCTAAGGATCTGGCCGCAGATGTATTTGTTGAAATGACTCCTGACATGCAGAAGATCCTCATCAGTTCATTCTCTGACAGGGAACTTCAGGAAATCCTTGATGACATGTTCGTTGATGACACCGTCGATATCATTGAGGAAATGCCTGCAAACGTAGTCGCCAGAATACTTGAAAGCGTTGATTCTTCAACCAGAAGTGACATCAACAAGATACTCAAATACGAGGAAGACTCGGCCGGTTCCATTATGACCACCGAGTATATACATCTCGTCCCTGAACAGACCGTACGCGAAGCCTTTGCCCACATAAGGCAGGCCGGTGTAGACACTGAAAGTATTTACAACTGCTACGTCACAGATAACAAGAAAAAGCTCATCGGTATCGTTACTGTCAAAGATCTGCTTCTTCACGATTACGAAGACGTAATAGGCGATTTCATGGAGGACAACGTTATTTCCGTCACAACACGTGACGACAAGGAAGACGTTGCCCAGATGTTCGCCAAGTACGATTTTACCGCTCTCCCCGTAGTTGATATGGATGACCGTCTGGTCGGTATCGTCACCATTGACGACGCAGTTGACGTCATGACCGAAGAGGCCACGGAAGACATAGAAAAGATGGCGGCTATTACGCCGTCTGAGCATCCGTATCTGAGAACTTCCATTTTCGAGACCTGGAAACAGAGAATCCCATGGCTGCTGCTCCTCATGATTTCCGCTACCTTTACGGGAATGATAATCACTAAATTCGAATCAGCCCTGGCGGCTCAGGTCGCTCTGACAGCCTTTATCCCCATGCTCATGGATACCGGCGGAAACTGCGGCTCTCAGGCATCGGTCACTATCATACGTGGTCTTTCACTGGGAGAAATCGAATTTTCAGACATAATCAAGGTCATTTGGAAGGAGATACGCGTTGCCGTTCTCTGCGGCATCAGTCTTGCAGCTGTCGGCTTCGGCAAGATCATGCTTGTTGACCACCTCTTGATGGGCAACGCTGACGTTACTCCCATGGTCGCAGCAGTTGTATCTCTGGCTGTAGTTGTTACCGTTCTCATTGCCAAGATCGTAGGCTGTGTGCTTCCTATGATCACCGATAAACTGGGATTCGACCCTGCAGTAATGGCATCTCCCTTCATAACCACTATCGTAGATGCTCTTTCCCTGATGATCTATATGAACTTTGCAACACTTTTACTCGGACTGTAACGGAGGAAGATAAACATGAATGAATATATGACTATTTCAAATGCATACGTTACCGGAGATCTGTCCCCGGAAAACAAGGCTGTCGCCAGCTGCAAGGACGGCGATACCGTCGTCTTCGACTGCCGCAACTGCTATGACGACAGACTTATGGCTGACGGAACTGTCATTGAGCCCGAAAAATCCATAGCCAATCCCGCTACGGGTCCGCTCTTCGTAGAAGGGGCAATGCCCGGAGATACTCTCAAGGTTGAGGTCCTGGACATCAAGCTTAAAGGAAAGGGCTATATGCGCCAGTCCATAGTCTGCGGCGCTTTCAAGGAAAGATATACCGAAAGACGCGTTAAGGAATATGACGTTTCCGGTGAAAAGGTCCAGTTCAACGACACTCTCAGCTTCCCCATCAGAACCATGATCGGTGTTATCGGCACAGCTCCCGTTGAAGGACATCAGAGCACCGAAGTTCCCGGCGACTGCGGCGGAAACATGGACTGCAAGGAGATCGTTGCCGGATCTACCCTGTATCTCCCGGTAAACACTGAAGGTGCTCTTCTTTCCATGGGTGATCTTCACGCACTCATGGGCGACGGCGAATCTCTTGTCTGCGGTCTTGAATCTGCAGGCTGGGTCACTGTCAAGGTCTCTGTAGTAAAGGGCTGGAAGCTTCCCACTCCCTGTCTTATCCACGAAGGCGGAAAGCGTTTCTCCACCATTCAGAGCCACCCCGACCTCTACATGTCTGCAAAGAAGGCCGCAAACTGCATGCTGGACTTCCTTACTGCATATACCACCATGGATGATTACGACGGAGGCCGGCTCCTTTCCCTGAAGGGCGACCTGGCTATTTGCCACATCATCAATGATCTTCTCACTGTCCGCATGGAAATCGACACATCCATTCTTGACGCTTACGGAGTAAAGCTCCCCTAAGGAGAAAAAATGAAAGCAGAACTTCAGGTCAGAAAAACCATTGAAGATCACGGTTTGATCGCAAAGGGCGACAAACTTGTGCTGGGCCTTTCCGGAGGTCCTGACTCCCTCTGTCTGCTTCACGTACTGGCAGATCTGAGAAAAACTTTCGGATTTGAGCTCTACGCTCTTCACCTCAATCATCTTATGCGAGGCGAAAGGGCAGAGGCTGATGCTGCCTGGCTGTCAGACCATTGCAAAGAACTCAACGTGACCTTCAGGCTGGTAAAGTGCGACGTTTACGCAAAGGCTGAGAATGAGGGTATATGTGTGGAAGAAGCAGGGCGCCATGCCCGTCACGAGGCTCTCGCTCAGTATGCGGAGGAGTTAGGCGGCGCAAAGGTAGTTTTTGCTCACAACAGAGACGACCAGGCAGAGACCGTACTTATGCGCATTCTCAGAGGCACCGGAGTCCACGGACTTGCCGCTATGGAATACAAGCGCAAGGACAACGTCATTCGCCCTCTTCTGGATACTCCCAGAACTGAGATAGAAGCATACTGCGAAAACCGCGGTCTCAAGCCCCTGTGGGACTGTACCAATGCTGATCTGGACTACACCAGGAACCGTCTCCGTCTTCAGCTGCTGCCTCAGCTGGCCAAAGAGTATAATCCCAGCATCAAGGACGGTCTTGCCCGCCTTGCTTCAAATGCAAGGGAGGACGACGATTACCTGAATTCGGAAGCTCTGCTCATGTACGCCATGATGGCGCCTTCAAAGACACCTAATGTGGTTTCCATGTCCTCCAAGTTTCTGGCAAGCCTTCATCCTGCAATTTACCAGAGAGTCCTGCGCATGGCTTTTGCTGAGATCGGTCTTACCGAAGACATTGCCGGCGTCCACGTTGACGCCTTGAGAAATGTCCTGGAATCCGGCGCCGGCGGCAAGTTGGTAGAGTTCCCCGGAGGGTATACGGCAAAGGTTTTAAGAGGCGTAGTGACCCTGGAGCGTCCCCTGTAGTGAAAGCGCCTAAATACTTGAAAAAACGCGCTTTGCGTGATATAATGTTACGCTAAACCGCAATATTATATTTTTGGAGGGAATCTTCATTGAACAATAACAAGAAGCCCGGCTTCGGCAGGGGCATTATCATCTATCTCATCATATTCGGACTGGCTCTGGCGATCATCTGGGCTTACCAGGGTACTGGTACTTCCGCTTCAGTAAGTGCCGTAGAGTATTCTGAATTTATCTCCATGCTGAAAAAGCAGGAGATCACTGAAATCAGCGTAAATAACAGTTCTCTCTCCTACGAGGGCAAGCTGAAAGACGGAAGCTACGTTACAACATATGCTCCGTCCGGTTACGACATGGCCCTCGTAAGCGAGCAGTATCTTATTCCTCAGGCTGAAAACGGCGGCCTGAAGGTCGTGACAATCAGACCCAGCGCTCTGGCCGGTATCATTTCCTGGCTGCCTACTATACTCATAATTGGCTTCATGATCATCATGTGGATCAACATCATGGGAAACAACGGAAGCCGTGGAATGATGAATTTCGGCAAGAGCAGGGCACGTAAGCTCAACGAGAACGAAAAGAAGGTCACCTTCGCAGACGTTGCCGGTCTTGAAGAAGAAAAGAAAGAACTTTCCGAAATCGTTGACTTCCTCAAGGATCCCAGAAAGTACACCGAGCTTGGTGCAAGGATCCCCAAGGGTGTTCTCCTGGTAGGCCCTCCGGGTACAGGTAAGACTTATATTTCCAAGGCTGTCGCCGGTGAAGCCGGAGTTCCTTTCTTCAGCATCAGCGGTTCCGACTTCGTTGAAATGTTCGTCGGTGTAGGTGCATCCCGCGTCAGAGACCTGTTTGATGACGCAAAGAAGAACGCTCCATGCATCGTCTTTATCGACGAGATCGACGCCGTCGGCAGACGCCGCGGCGCAGGCATAGGCGGCGGCAATGATGAACGCGAGCAGACCCTCAACCAGCTGCTGGTCGAAATGGACGGCTTCGGCACCAACGAAGGAATCATCGTCCTGGCTGCAACTAACCGTCCCGACGTTCTTGACCCCGCAATTCTCCGTCCCGGCCGTTTTGACAGAGAAATCACCATCAGCACTCCCGACGTCAAGGGCAGAGAAGAGGTCTTCAAGGTCCATTCCAAGGGAAAGCCTCTGGGGGATGACGTAGACCTTAAGATCCTCGCCAGAAGAACTCCCGGCTTTACTCCCGCAGACATCGAAAACATGATGAACGAAGCGGCGCTTCTTACTGCAAGAAGAGACGGCAGCATGATCCACATGGACGACGTGGAAGAAGCTATTACCAGAGTTATCGCAGGTCCCAAGAAGACCAGCCGCGTTATCACTCCGGAAGAAAACAAGCTCACCGCATATCACGAAGCCGGTCACGCTATCGTAGCAAGATCTACTCCCGGTTCCGATCCGGTCCACCAGATAACCATTATGCCCAGAGGCCGCGCAGGCGGATTCACTCTGAGCCTTCCCGAAGAAGACCGCTACTATTCCACCAAGCGCAAGATGCTTGAAGAGATACGCGAGCTTCTCGGCGGTCGCGTAAGCGAAGCTCTTCACCTGGATGACATCAGCACCGGCGCCAGCAATGACCTTGAACGCGCCACCAGACTTGCTCACGACATGGTCGTCAAGTACGGCATGACCGATGCCATCGGTCCCGTCAACTACTCTGACGCAGACGAAGTCTTCCTTGGACGTGACTTTACTTCCAAGCAGAACTTCTCTGAAGAACTTGCCGCAAAGATCGATACTGAGGTCAGAAGGATCCTTGATCAGTGCTATGCTGAGACTGAAGCTCTCCTTAAGGAACACGAAGCCGAGCTGGTACGCGTTGCCGAAGCTCTCCTCATTTTGGAGACCGTTGACGCAGAACAGTTTGAAGCTCTTTACACCGGAACCAAGACCGTTGAAGATCTGAAGGCTGAATTTGATGCTGAAATGAAGAAGCGCGAAGAAGCTCACAAGATCGAAGCTGAAGAAAGAGCAAAGCGCCGCGAACAGGAAGCTAAGGAGCTTGAAGAAAAACTCAGAAACGAACTTGAAAGCGGAAAGAGAGTCGCCGTAATGGATAAGAACGGCAAGATCCGCATTCTCGATAAAAATGAGGTTGATCCTCAGCAGGCCCCTGAAAGCCATTCAGAGCAAAGCGGGGAAACTAAAAACGACAAAGGAGATAACGAATAATGCTTGTAGCATTTGACGTAGGTAATACAAATATTGTGGTCGGTGTGTACAGCGGCAGACAGCTTCTCAAGTCCTGGCGCATGGAGACCAATTACACCAAGAGTGCCGACGAATACGGCATGCTGCTCAACCAGCTTTTCGCCTATGACGGACTTGATATACACGAAGTTGACGATGTCATCATCTCTACCGTCGTTCCCTCGATCCTTTACACACTGCAGCATCTGTCCCAGAAATACTTCAACAGACAGGCTATAGTCGTAGGCCCCGGGATCAAGACCGGCCTTGTCGTAAAGTACGACAATCCCAAGCAGCTCGGTGCTGACCGCATAGTCAACGCCGTTGCCGCAGTTGACCAGTACGAAGGCCATCTTATCGTTATCGACTTCGGTACTGCTACTACCATTTGTGCAATTACCGATAATTCCGAATATCTGGGCGGCGTCATAGTACCCGGAATCAAGATCTCCTCCGATGCTCTCTTTGAGAAGACTGCAAAGCTTCCCAAGGTTGAGATCGAAGCTCCCGGGCACGTTATCTGCCGCAACACCAACGATGGTATCAAGGCAGGTCTGGTTTACGGCAACATAGGTATGGTCGAGTACATCGTTACCCGCATGAAGGCTGAGATCGCCGAGTATACCGGAGACAACAAGCCTGTGACCGTCATTGCTACCGGCGGTCTGGCAACTCTTATTTCCGATGAGACTACCTGCATAGATCACATCGACAAGCTTTTGACCCTTACCGGTCTTGAAAGAATCTACGAAAAGAACAAGCAGCTTCATGCAAGAAAACCCAAGCAGGGTGATAATGAGTTTTAGTTTTCTAGGCCTGAGCCTGGACAGTCCTTTTTTCCTGGCCCCCCTAGCCGGCTATACAGATGCCAGTTACAGATATCTCTGCAGAGAGCAAGGCTGTGCTTTGAGTTTTACGGAGATGGTCAGTGCTAAGGGACTGTATTACGGAAGCGATAAAACAGAAGAGCTTCTTCAGATAAGCGACAGAGAAGGGCCTGTGGGGATACAGCTTTTCGGTTCCGAACCGGAAATGCTCAGATTTGCCGCAGACAGTCTTAAGGACCGTCCCAATGTCCTCATTGATATAAACATGGGATGCCCTGTCCCGAAGGTCGTAAAAAACGGAGAAGGTTCGGCTCTTATCAGAACACCGGACCTGGCCGCGGAAGTTGCGCAGGCTGCAGTCAGATCCGCAGGAAAGCCTGTCAGTGTAAAAACGAGAAGGGCTTTTTCCAATGAACCCGGTCCTACGGAGATCGGTCCGGCGGCCTTTGCAGAGAAAATGGAGAAATCGGGCGTTTCAGCCATTACAGTACACGGACGGACTCGTGAACAGTATTACAGCGGAAAAGCGTCCTGGGAGGCGATTAAGGCCGTTAAACAGGCCGTCAGCATTCCCGTTATAGGAAACGGTGATGTATTCAGTGCCGAAGATGCTCTGCGCATGATGGAAGAAACCGGATGTGACGCGGTAATGATCGCGAGAGGCGCTTTGGGAAATCCATGGATCTTCAGGGAACTGAAAGCTGCTTGGGAGGGCAGACCCGTCCCTCCCCGTCCCGAGACTGAAGAAATACTTGATACAATAAGGCGTCACCTGGAACTTCTAATAGAGGCAAAAGGGGAACACCGAGCGGTCAACGAACTGCGGGCTCATATAGGCTGGTACGTTAAAGGTCTGCCCGGCGCTGTATCCATAAGACGCGCCATCAATGAGGCTCACAGCGCAGAAGATGTATTCAATTGCTTAAAAATATAAAGGAGAAATAATAATGGCAGAAGAAATTTTACTTACACAGGAAGGGTACGACAAAATTGCCCAGGAGCATGATTATTTAGTATCCGTTAGAAGAAAAGAAGTTTCCGAACACCTGAAAGAAGCTAAGTCCTACGGTGACCTTTCCGAAAACGCCGAATACGATGCAGCAAAGGATGAACAGGCAGAACTGGAAGACCGCATCAATAAACTTGAGTACATGATGCGCAACGCCAAGATTATCACTGAGGAAGAACTTACCGGCGAACACGTCAACCTTGGTCTGGGCGTTAAGGTCAAGGATATGAAGACCAAGAAAGAATACTCCTACACCATCGTCGGCATCACTGATGCAGATCCATTCAAGGACAGAATATCCAACGAATCCCCGGTAGGCAAGGCACTTCTTGGCAAGAAGGTCGGCGATATCGTTGACATTGAAACCGTTGCAGGAGAACTTAAGTATCAGGTTCTCGAAATCCTCAGATAATTCAAAGATTACGTAAAACCATTTACAGGAGATTATAATGGCACAGCAGAACAATACAGCTCTTACCGAAGAGCAGACACAGCAGGATATCAGCGAGCAGGCTCAGATTCGCCGCGATAAGCTCGCAGCACTGCAGGCAGAAGGAAGAGATCCCTTTGTACAGGTCAGATTCGACTTCACCTCCAACAGCGTAACAATTAAGGAACACTTCGATGAACTTGAAGGCAGCACTCAGAAAATCGCCGGACGTCTCATGTCCAAGCGCGGAATGGGCAAGGCTTCTTTCTGCGATCTTCAGGATCAGGACGGACGCATTCAGATCTACGTTCAGGTAGATGATCTGGGCGAAGAAGAAATGGACCGTTTCAAGAAGCTTGATATCGGTGACATCATCGGCTGCGAAGGTGAGGTTTTCAGAACAAAACGCGGAGAAATCTCCCTCCACGTGAAAAAATATGTTCTGCTCGCCAAGTCCATCCGTCCGCTTCCCGATAAGTGGGGCGGCCTTAAGGACATGGATCTGCGCTACCGCCAGCGTTACGTAGACATGATCGTCAACCCTGAAGTCCGTGAGACATTCAAGAAGCGCGCAAAGGCTGTTTCTGCCATCAGACGCTATATGGACGATCTGGGATACATTGAATGCGAAACTCCCATTCTGAACACCGTTCAGGGCGGTGCAACTGCACGTCCCTTCGTAACCCATCACAATGCTCTCAATCTGAACATGTATCTGCGTATCGCTACAGAACTCTACCTGAAGCGCTGCATAGTCGGCGGTCTGGACAGAGTCTACGACATGGGCAGAATCTTCCGAAACGAGGGTATGGACGCAACTCATAACCCGGAATTCACCACCATTGAATTCTACGAAGCATATACCGACATCAACGGTATGATGGAACGTACCGAAGGCCTTATGAAGTACGTCGCCAAGGAAGTTACCGGCGGTGACCAGCTTCCCTTCGGCGAACTGACCATCGACTTCTCCAAGCCCTTTGCACGTGAGACCATGACCGGTCTTGTAAAGAAGTATTCCGGTGTCGACTTTGATACCATCCGTACCAGAGAAGAAGCTGTTGAAGTTGCAAAGGCTCACAATATTCAGGTCGAAGCCAAGCATCAGCGCGGTGACATCCTGTCTCTCTTCTTTGAAGAATACTGCGAAGACAAGCTGATCCAGCCTACCTTCGTGCTGGACCACCCCATTGAAATTTCTCCCTTAACAAAGAAAAAGCCTGACGATCCCATGATGACTCAGCGTTTTGAGCTCTTCATCGCAGGTCACGAATATGCCAACGCATACTCCGAACTCAACGACCCCATCGACCAGCGTCAGCGCTTTGAAGCACAGATGAAGCTCCGTGAACTTGGTGACCTTGAAGCTTCCGAAATGGACGAAGACTTCCTCCTTGCCGTTGAATATGGTATGCCTCCCACAGGCGGCTGCGGCATTGGCGTAGACCGTTTCGTCATGCTGCTCACCAATAACACAAGCATAAGAGACGTTCTCCTGTTCCCGACAATGAAACCCGAAGGGAATAATAATGCATCCAAAGCAAATAATTCTGCATCGGAAGCAGCTGAAAAGTGCTGCCCGGAAGAAGGAACCACTTGCTGCTGCGAAACTGAAGTTGAAGAGAAGATCGACTTCTCCAAGGTCGAAATCGAGCCTCTGTTTGCGGATTCTGTCGATTTTGAGACCTTCTCCAAGTCCGATTTCCGCGCTGTAAAGGTCCTTGCTTGTGAAGCAGTTCCCAAGAGCAAGAAGCTCCTGAAGTTCACCCTGGATGACGGAACCCCTGAAAACAGAACGATTCTCAGCGGTATCCACGCATACTATGAACCCGAGGAACTGGTAGGAAAGACTCTCATTGCTATCACGAATCTGCCACCGAGAGCAATGATGGGTATCGAATCCTGCGGAATGCTCCTTTCCGCAATTCATCAGGAGGAAGGCGAAGAAAAGCTCCATCTCCTGATGGTGGACAAGCATATTCCTGCCGGCGCCAAATTGTATTAATATAAATGGTGTTCAGCCCCATACACCAATTTTTACACCAATTTACACCGCTCATACACCAACGGGGCAAAAATAAATGTGCGATTTAAAACAGCCCTGCGGATCAATTGTCTGTGGGGCTGTTTTACAAGAACGAATCAGGAATTCAATACTCCATCAAGATTTCTAAGTTGTTAAAGACTCTTAGATTATTAAAGATATTATTTCTTGTAATTGTAGCACGTATGTGCTACAATTTTTTTGAGGTGATGAAGAATGGCAAAAACAGCAACTGTACATGTTCGAATGGATGAACAAATTAAAGAGGATGCTCTTGGGGTTTTTGAAAGTCTCGGAATCAGCGTAGCTGATGCTATTACTATGTATTTCAGACAGGTTGCTTTGAAAAACGGTATTCCATTTGAGTTGACCGCAGAGAAAAAACCCCGGAACAATTTCGAGCGCGTAAGTGAGTATAAGCGTGAGGATCTGGAAAAGGTTCTTGAAGTGCTCCCCGAAAGCATCGATGAACTATGGGTGTTCGGCAGTGCCATTACGGAGTATTGCAGACCTGATAGCGATCTGGACGTTTGCATAGTCGGAGACAATATATCAAAAGAAGATCGCCGCACATTGGCTCATGCTCCAAGGTACGGCATGGATTTGCTTGATATTAGTCATGATGATTTCGCAAAAGAAAGCAGAGAAAAAGGGTCGATTTACAATGAAATTAAAACTAAAGGTTTATTGATATATAAGAAGGGTATAGGGTTAATAAATGGGAAAATATGAGGATTTTTTGAAGCTTGCTGCGAATGATTTAAAAATAGCAAGGCTGATTTTGAATTCTGCAAACGACGAATTGATGCAAAACAGCGCTGCTTATAATTGCGAACAGGCTGTTGAAAAAATCATGAAAGGGTTAATTGTAAATGCCGGAGGAGTTGCAGGCGTATCTCACAACATAACGCAGTTATCAAAAGATTTGGACGATTTAGGTGTTCAGTATCCGGAATGGATACATGAAAAGGATGATGATATTTCATCTTGGGCAACAACTATCAGATATAATGCAAATTTTAAAGCTGATCACGATGAAATAGAAACAGTAATAGGTTTTACACAAGAATGGTTGGATGCTATTAATAGATAATGAATTCGAATTCAATGGAGAAACGATTATGAGAAAAACCAGTCTAATAAATGTAATTCTCTTCGGCCTATGTGCTGCAATCTGGTCGATTAAAGCAATATATGTAATTATCAGCAAACCATATCCAACCGATTCGGTTTTGATGGTCTTAGATATACTTTGTGCGATAGTATGGATTATTGCATTTATAGTATCCATAATGCGCTATCGTTCCAATAAGGATAAATAACAAAACTGAATTCATTGGAGAGATTCTATGCCTGAAAATCTATATGATAATCATGAATTT
>JAKSSR010000010.1 GCA_024402995.1 Clostridia bacterium
AAAACCATACCCCATCCTGCCAAGGGAGATACCGGCTTTTTTCATGGAATGATTTTGAATATTTCCGACGATGTATTTTATTTCTTCCGGATCTGTAATTGAGAATCCGGTTCCCGTATTACCGTCAAACACATTGATATGATCTACTTCGGACGGCTCTACATTCTTTCCGAATGTCTCAGGCATAAAATAATATCCTGCGGAGCACACAATCACAGCAAGTATTACTATAACTGAAAACATTTTCTTCTTTTCACTGTAATTTTCCTTCATAATAAGCTTATATCTGCTGTACTACTCTCATTTAAGGCTGCCAGGAACAGCTGTCTTCATCAAAGCACAAACCATCTGCAAGTTTCACATTCCGAACCTCTCCGTGATAATCGATAGTAAGCACAGCATAATACCCTGCAGATCCCGATAAAGTACTTTTGTCAAAAGATGCGTTACAAATTCCATTTTCATATTGTGCAGCGGTTGCGACACCTGACATGCTTTTATCGGTAGTAGTTAATGTTACCATATAAGTGATATCTTCGTTCCCGATACTGGGTACAAAGAAGCAGGTCAGCTCTTCATCATCACTGCTAAAACGAACATCCGAAACATCTGCGATATCAGGTAAACGAATTTCAGAATTCTCATGATTGGCTTCCCAATGGACTCTTCCGATCAGGAGACCGATAACGATCAAAGAAAAAAGGCATAATATTTTCCAAACGGTTGCTGTATGCCGATTTCTGATGGCGAGTTGTTCGTTGATTTGTGCCAGAGCTTTTGCAATTGATTCTGTATCCTGTTGTTCTTCATATGCCGAATCCCCAAGAAGAGCAACAACAGGCACATCCAAAGCATCCGCAATTCTGCAAAGAGTATCAGCATCAGGGACCGCCGTGCCCTTTTCCCATTTTGAAACAGTCTGCCTTACGACATTCAGCTTGATTGCCAGAGCCTCTTGGGTTAGACTGCGTTCTTTTCTTACCCTTGAAAGATTTTCATTTAACATATAAATGCCTCCTTTATACTGCTTGATGATCCCATATTAGTTTTCTGCCAATGGAATATCAAGCAACCCGCAGGGGCACTGCGCACCTGTGCGTTGCACTTGCCTCAATCGGCAGCAAATTCTGTTTTCCTGCCCATCGTCATGGGAAACAGGCTATTGATTATTTGAAGCAGCAACTGGAATTATGCCTTAGGCAAATGCCATTTATACGTTGCCGCCAGCATACGTAATACAGTGATAGTTACCACACCTGCGATCATTGCAATAACTTGGTTCTGATTCTGTAAAACCATAAAGACCGCTGCTCCGATAAGGCTTGCAAGAGCATAAAAATGCCTTACAAAAATCATTGGCTTTTGAGCTGCAAACACATCCCTTAATACTCCGCCGCCGACCCCTGTCAGAACGCCTAAAAAAAGCTGAAACAAGATGTTGTCAAAAGGCAGTGCCTTAATGCAGCCTGAAACAGTAAATACGCCAAGACCAACAGCATCGACAAAGACGAAAAATTTACTGTCTAAGTTAATATGCTTTCTGTTTTTCGGAATAAACACTATGACAGAAACAATAATTGCTATTACTGAATATACTGGATTAACTAGTCCCGACGGCGGAACGATGCCGATCAAAATATCTCTGATGATTCCGCCTCCGATGGATGTCGTAATTCCCAAGATAATAACGCCGAGAATATCCATCTTTTGCTCAATTGCAACAAACGCCCCTGACATAGCAAAAGCGATTGTTCCTATTAATTCCATTACATAAAAAACTTCTGACATATTGTTTTGGCTGTTCCTTATTTCTTCTGAAAATCTACCGTAGAAAATGCACAATCAAATTGTTCTTCCCGTTTATTCATAGGGGCCTCTTGATTCTATATCCTTATATACATTGATGGGGCTGCTGAACTGGGATTTGTCAAATCATTATCATTAGTCAATTTGGAACGTGGTTTCAAGGGTATACCAATCCCAAATCTCTTTTTCCGGAATTATCACATTTATTACTTCATTGAAGATTTCTCCATATCTGTCCGGTTCAACATTCACGATAAGATATTTCCGAGCAGGCGTTATCCACTTTGCCCATCCTTCGGGGACGGCCGCATCCGCATATGTTTCTATTCCCGCAAGGTATAATCCTTCGTTCTGTCAGCGCTATCATTATACCACCCAGGGTACAGTGAATATCACATTCTTCATAATGATTAAGGCGCTCTGCCAATACAAAAGCCGGATTCTATGAAGATACACAGAACCCGGCTGATCTGTTATTTCTGACCGTTTTCAGAAGGATACTATGGGACTTTTCCGGTTTATGGCCACAAAAACAGCCGGCAGCTACTCACATTCAACCACTTCGCCGTAGTTGGAGAAGGTCTGAGCCTTGGTGATCCTGACGTTGACTATCCGGCCTATAAGGCTCTTGTCTCCGGGAAAGTCAACTACTCTCCCGTTTTCGGTACGTCCCGTGAGGACCCTTGAATTGGTGCGGCTGGGACCGTCTACAAGTACCGGCAGGACCTTATCCTGATACCAGACGCTCTTCTCTTCCTGAATTTCATGAATGGCATCCACAAGACGATTAAAGCGCTCGTGCTTTACATCCTCGGGAACCTGATCATCGCGGACCGCGGCAGGCGTACCCTCCCGGACAGAGTAAAGGAAAGTAAAGGCACTGTCGTAGCGGACGCGCCTGACCAGATCCAGAGTGTCCTCAAAGTCCTGATCGGTCTCCCCGGGAAAGCCGACAATGATGTCGGTGGAAATTGCAATGTCCGGACAGGCAGCGCGAAGCTTGTCGACCAGGGCAAAATACTGCTCACGGTCATAGATACGGTGCATTTCCTTAAGGACCTTGTCGCTTCCGCTCTGGACCGGCAGATGGATCTGCTTGCATAAGTGTCTGCAGGTTCTATAGCAGTCAATAAGATCGTCGGAAAGATCCTTGGGGTGAGAAGTCATGAAGCGTATGCGTTCAATGCCGGGGACCTCATCTATCATTTTTAACAGTCCGGCAAAATCAACGCCGTTTTCCTCTTCCCTGTAGCAGTAGCCGATGTCGCCGGCCTTGAGCTTTCCGTAGGAATTGACGTTCTGGCCGAGAAGCATTATCTCCTTGCAGCCGCTGTCAGCAAGCTGCTTTACCTCTGCAAGGATATCTTCAGGTCTTCTGCTGCGCTCACGGCCGCGGGTGTAGGGAACTATGCAGTAGGTGCAGAAATTGTTGCACCCGTACATTATGTTGACAAAAGCCTTAAAGGGATATTCTCTCTTGGCAGGAAGGCCTTCGACTATTTCGCCGGCGCCATCCCAGACGTCTACATAGCGCTTCTTTTCGTCTCTCACATTTGCGAAAAGCCTGGGGAATTCAGAAATGTTATGAGTGCCGAAAACAAGATCGACCCAGGAATACTTGGCCTTAAGCTTGTCGATAATACGCTGCTGCTGCATCATGCAGCCGCAGACAGCAACTATCATGCCCGGATTCTGCTCGTGAGAATGCTTCAGTTGACCGAGAACGCCGAAAAACCTCTTGTCTGCGTTTTCGCGGACCGAGCATGTATTGAGGATGACCACTTCCGCGTTTTTCTTTTCCGGGGCTTTGGTATAACCCTGCTGTTCCAGCATTCCCGCCAGAGTCTCGCTGTCGCGTTCGTTCATCTGGCATCCGAAAGTAACGATGTAATAAGTCTTTGGAATCATATACTAAATCTCATCCCGCTCGCCCTTCTCGCGGAAGACGAACTTAATTGACGTGCCGTCGAAGCCATAGGCATCGCGGATCTTGTTTTCCAGATATCTTGAATAGGAGAAGTGCATCAGCTTGCGGTCGTTGACCTGGAAGCTGAAGAGGGGCGGCTTTACGCTGACCTGAGTCACGTAATAGATCTTCAGGCGTCTGCCCTTGTCGCTGGGCGGGTTGTTCATGACCATAGCGTCCTGAACAAGAGCGTTGAGCTGACCGGTGGAAACACGCATTGCGCGCATTTCGGAAACCTTCTTTGCCATGTCGATTACGGGGAGAAGTCTCTGGCCCTTAATGGCAGAAGTGAACATAACGGGAGCGTAGCTCATGAAGACCAGCTCTCCGTGGATTTTGCGCTCCATATCGCGCATGGTATTGGTCTCCTTGGCGACCAGATCCCACTTGTTGACGACAACGATTATACCCTTGCCCGCTTCGTGGGCCATTCCCGCGATCTTCTTGTCCTGCTCGGTAACGCCTTCAGTGGCGTCTATGACCAGCAGGGCAACGTCGCAGCGTTCAATGGCCGCAATGGCACGGATAACGCTGAACTTTTCAATATCGTCATTGACTCTGCTGCGGCGGCGGATACCTGCCGTATCGATGAGAACGTACTTGTCGCCGTCTTTTTCAAAGGGAGTATCGATGCTGTCGCGGGTGGTGCCTGCAATATCGCTGACGATAACTCTTTCTTCGCCGACAAAGGCGTTGACGATAGAAGACTTGCCTACGTTGGGCTTGCCGATAATGGCAATCTTGACACTGTCTTCGTCATCCTCTGCTTCAAGTCCTTCGGGGAAATTCTTGACGATTTCATCCAGAACATCGCCAAGGCCCAGCATGTTGATAGCGGAAATAGCGAAGGGCTCGCCAAGGCCCAGTTCGTACAGATCGTAGAAATTGTCCGGCATCTTGAGACCGTCGATTTTATTGGCGACCAGAATGACCGGCTTTCTCTTGCGGCGGAGGATCTCAGCGACCTCCATGTCTGCTGTTGTAACGCCGTCTCTGCCGTCAACAAGGAATACGATGACATCAGCGGTGTCCATAGCGATCTCGGCCTGAGCGCGCATCTGGGACGGAATGATCTCTTCCGAATCAGGCTCGATACCGCCTGTATCAATGAGGAAGAAGTAATGGCTGAGCCATTCGGCTTCAGCGATAATGCGGTCTCTGGTAACACCGGGAGTATCTTCTACGATGGAGACCCGGCGTCCCACTATTTTATTGAAGAACGTGGATTTTCCCACGTTGGGGCGGCCTACTACCGCTACTATGGGTTTGCTCATTTTTTACACCTTATATTCTTTCAGCATACTGTGGAGGTCCACAAGATCTGCGGGAGCTTTAACTTCTGAAACAGCCTTGCCGGCGTCTTCATAAATAACAGTACCCGTTTCGCTCTTTAACATAACAAAAGCGAAGAGTCCTGTTGCCAGCAATTCTTCAACGGCCTGCGGCTCTTCCGTATATGCGCAAAGATTGCTGATTACTCTTGCGTCCTTCAGCTCGGTCATCATAGGAAGAGTGCCCTTTGCCTTTGCGGTCTCAAGATCTTCAAGACCCTTTGGGCAGTCAAGGCAGGCGTAATCAAGTCTGTCTATGCGCAAAGCCTGCATCTGGGCTGTTACGGAATTCATGATGAGTGACATCTCCGAAACGTGACGGACATCGCCCTTGCTGTAATCAGGGCCGAAATGGACGATCATAGTGTAATCTGCGGTGGAGCCCTTGATCGCCTCCTGTGTATTTACAAAGGCCACGGCGTTTTCCGCATACATGTCAAGACAGTCCACACCGTGCTTTTTTGCGGTTTTTATAAGCTGAACAGCCTCGGTCTCAGCCAGCTTTCCCAGCTTCCTTATGGAAAGAGTCAGAGCGCTGAAACTGTCTCCGTTCTTGAGTTTAACGTAATTCATGATATCTCCTATGCGTTCTTGAGGAAGGCTCTGTAGCCCTTGTAGGTTTCGTAAATATCTGCCTTGGAGGAGACTTCATAGGGGGCGTGCATTGAAAGGACGGCAACGCCGCTGTCTATGACTTCCATGCCGAATTTTGCCATGATATAAGCAATAGTTCCGCCTCCGCCTATGTCTACGCCGCCAAGTTCACAGAACTGGTAGCTGACCTGAGCGTCATCCAGGACCTTGCGCAAATGAGCGATATATTCGGGATTTGCGTCATTGCTGCCGCCCTTGCCGCGGCTTCCCGTGAACTTATTGAAGCACATTCCCTTGGAAATAAGGGCCGCGTTTTTCTTTTCAAAGGCCGAAGCATAGAGAGGATCGAAGCCCGCGCTTACGTCGGAGGAAAGCATTCTGGAATTGGCCAGAGTCTGACGCATAGCCAGATAAGCGTCCTTTTCGCCCATGTAGGATACCAGCTGGGCAACGACATTTTCAAAGAACATGGAGGTCATGCCTGTAGCGCCCACGCTTCCGATCTCTTCTTTGTCAACGATGAGGCAGCAGGAGGTCCTGTCGAGAGCCTTGTCCTCGTCTGCCATTGCAAGGAGAGAAGTGAAAGCACAGATGCGGTCGTCCTGACCGTATGCAAGAATCATACTGCGGTCAAAGCCCAGATCTCTTGCCTTGCCTGCGGGAACTATCTCAAGTTCGGCGGAGAGGAAATCTTCTTCCTCAACGCCGTATTTTTCATTGAGAAGAGCCAGAACGTTGGCTCTTACAGCTTCTTTTTCATCTTCTGCCAGTTTGCTTTCTTCAAGAGGTCTGTTGCCTACGAGAAGGTCAAGTCCTTCTCCTGCAATTACCTTGGCGGCAGGCTTTTCCTGCTGCTCTCCGGCAAGATGGACAAGAAGATCGGTAAATACGAAGACCGGGTCGTTTTCGTCTTCGCCTATGTTGACTATCTTTGCCTGACCATCCTTGGTGCAGAAAACACCGTGGATGGACATGGGCTGAGTGACCCACTGATATTTTTTGATACCACCGTAATAATGGGTATCCAGATATGCCATTTCGTCGGTTTCGTAAAGAGGATTGCTCTTTACGTCTACTCTGGGTGAATCGATGTGAGCGCCCAGAATGTTCATGCCTTCGGTTATGGGCTTCCTTCCGATCTGGAAGCAGACCAGCATCTTGCCCATGTTTACGGTATACAGCTTGGTCCCGGCCTCTATCTTCTTTCCAGCTTTAATGAAATCTCCGAGATTTTCATAGCCTGCTGCTTCAGCCAGAGCAATGCCTTCCGCAACGCATTCCCTTTCGGTCTTGCCGCCGTCGAGGAAAAGCTTGTATGAATCGCAGACTGCGTTGAGAGCCTTAAGTTCTGCTTCGTTATATTTTTTCCATGCCGATTTGCGCTCCATATTAAACCTCCGGATTCTATCTTAAGAACAGTTGAATAAGATCATAGGGACTGCTGTGTACAAAGAAGTCGAGCACAAAGGTACCCTCGGAAAGTCTTTCAAACCAATCAATGCCTAAGTTCTTTGCCACGTAAGGAACAAGGAAAAGAAGCAGGCAGGCCTCTACAAGACCGAAAGCGGCACCGAGGACCGTATTGACGGAATTGAGGAGAGGAAGATCGGCCACCTTGTCAGCGAAACCGACGAGAAGCTGAAGAACGATCTTCAGAACGATGAAACAGACCAGGAAAGCAGCAGCGTGTACTATGCTTTCAACGAAAGCCTTGGCTGTCACGTTCATAATATCAGTGACAGTACCTGTTGCATTCTCAACTGCTCTGTCAACGATGGTCATACCTGTTGGATCAATGGCGTTGATAGCCAGTTTGGAAAGAATGTTTTCCTGGACCTTTGGAAATACGTATTCGGTTATAGGCTGGGTGACTATGCCGGAAAGCCAGGTGGCGCCAATGAGGGCGACTATTGTAACGATGACACCGGCAATAGTCTTGATAAAGCCCTTCTTGCCGCCGAAGGCAAGAGCAAAGATCAAAATCCCCAATACGATGAGATCTGCCATAATGTTCATTTTCTTAATTCTCCTGTTATATCTGCGATTTGTTGAGCCAACGCTTGCTTACCATTCTGATGATAAAGATTATACCTCTTATAGAGAGTTCCACAGCCATGGCGATCCAGACTCCGGCCAGACCTACGCGGCCTGCGAGAATGGCAGTCAGGGTGACGCGGATACCCCAGATGCTGGCAATATTCAGTATTGTTGTTGCAGTAGCATCGCCGGCTCCCTGGAATATTCCGCCGCACACAATGGAGGCCCCGAAAAGAGGCTCTGCGAGCATTTCAATGCGCAGGACTTTTGCACCGAGAGCTATAACTTCCGGATCCGCTGTAAAAACGCCCATAATAGGCTTTGCAAAGGTAAATCCTACAATGGCCATAACTGTCATAATGCCTGAGCCGAGAACAATGTTTACCCAGCCAATCTTATATGCCAGATCCTTGCGCTTTGCGCCGACGCTCTGACCTATCATAGTAGAAGCGGCACTCTGTATGCCGTAGCCGGGCATATAACAAATACCCTCTGACGTAGTTGCAAAAGAGTGAGCCGCAAGAGCTGTTGCCCCCAGAGGAGCTATAAATCTGGTGCACATTACCTGTGCCCCGGTCATAACGCAGGACTGAACTGCCACCGGAACGGATATGCGCAGGCATTTGGCAATAGTATCCCCTTCAAAGACAAGCTTCTCACCCTTCCTCAGGTGAAGCATCGGTGACTTTATGAAAAGGAAATACATAAAGAAGAAGCCTGCTATGATCTCTGCAAATAGAGTTCCGAGGGCGGCGCCCTTTACACCGAGACCGGCGCCTGGAATGGTTATGCCGAAAACCTCCCGGTCGGGGAAGATCAGCAGATAGTTGAAAAGCATGTCCAGAATGCACATTCCGGAAAAGATTATGCTGGGGGTTTTCATGTCACCGCTGGAGCGCAGCATTCCTTCCGCAATAGCCCCGATGGAAATAACGGGCAAAGCGGCACAGGCTATGAAGAAATAGTCTCCGGCATCGCCGACAAGGCTTGGGTCACCCTTTAGCCAGACAGGAACCTGACGGGCTACAAGACAGCCTATGACTGCCAGCAGACAGCCGAAACCGACTGAAATGATGTAGCCCTGGTTGAGAATGCGTCTTGCCTCCCGCTCTCTCTTGGCGCCTATGTTCTGGGCGACCATAACTGAAAAACCGGCAGCCGCAGATACTGCGACACCGTGTATAAGCCACATACAGCTCATTACAATGGCAATGGAGGCTGCCTCGTTGGATCCCAGACGGCCTACCATGGCCGAATCGATCCAGCCCATTATGGTTGAAGCTGCATTGGCAAGAATTGCGGGAATGGATAGCTGAAAAACCAGAGACGTCTGATCTTTAAGGCTTAATTCTTCCCCTTCGCGTATTTTAGCTAAATAGTCTTTTTTCATGGTATTTGGTGGTTGATCTGATAGGCGGAGTTCGTCCCCTGCCGGCCTGCTGAATTGCGCACATAGCCTTTTATATTGTATATCATCTCAAAGGAAAATGAAACAACAAAAAACCGGGGACAAAAGCCCCGGGCTTAAGTTTTATTCTAAAAAATCACTTATGCTGTATTCCACTTCATTGGAAAATCTGCGGCAGATTTCAATTAAAGAGCCTGCATCTGGAAAACCTTCAGAATGCCACTGTTCGGTGATCTTTAAAAAGGATTTTTCAATAAATGCGACGCGTTCCTCAAGTCTGTCGTCATATAAGGCGTCGGCAATATGACGCCATATGAGATATTCCATGAGACGCTCTTCTGCGGGATGTTCATAGCTGCGGGATGCCACATCGGAAAATAGCTGGCCGCGGACGGAAGTGAGCCATTCTTCGTCAGGAGGTATTTCTGCGGCCTGACCGTCATCTTCAAGAATGATGATCTCCATGGGCTTATCCCGCGTAAGAATAGTACGGGCAGCCTCTTCACAGGCAAGCCCCAGCCCCAACTCTATGCGATCCTCCCAGAAATTGCGAAAGCGGGGATGATCAGAACATATCTGGCAGAGCATGTCCTCCCCTTCCTCAATGATGATCTCACAGAGATTATCGTCCCGCAGAAAAGGGCAGCGATCACCGGAGCAGAGACGGAAGTGAGCGCAATTTTCGTCATTTCGTTCATTGTCGGGAGCAGGCTCCATACTGCGGCGAAGCTTGTCGCCCAAAGGCCCTTCCAGCTTTTCATAACGTTCCGCACTCTCACGGTCTATGTCTATCTCCCAGCCTTCGCAGCAGCTGTGACGGCAGGCGGAGGCTATGCATTTGAACTGAGTATAATAATCAGGCGCCGTAATTTTCATTTGGTTTGAACCTCTGTATATCGCGTGTCTGATCCCAAACCTTGTTGAAGACAACGCCGAGAATAAGTATCCAGGACATAAACCAGAACCACATGAGCAGAACGACCATGTTGGACAAGGCTCCGTAAATAATGTCGCGGGATGCGCTGAAGCCAACATAAAGGCGGAACAGCCAGGACCCAAGCAGAAAGCCCAGAGCAGTGAATACCGATCCGGGGAGAACATATCTGAGATCCGGTTTGCGGTTCTGAATTGAACAGTAAACGAGAAGAATTACGCAGAAATAAAGGGCAAAGACCACCAGCCAGCGCAGACTCATCCACACGGAAGAAGCAAACTGCAAGGCCTTATTCTTTCCGAGAACCAGACGCAGAAGAGCCGGTGCGTAAATGAGTATGACCAGGGCAAGACCCAAGGTAAAGAGCATAATGACAGTGGTGATTATGGCCCTGGCTCTGTCTCTGAGAAAGCCCTTGCCTGCATAGTTTCCGCTGCTTCGTATGCGGTTGGCAATGGAGGTGATGGCATACTGGGCTTTGGAGGCACCCCAGATAGCAGTCGCCGCCAGGAAAACGTTGCCGAAGCCTGAGGGAGTGCCCATGAGCAGGTCCTCGATCATGATAATGCCTTCATCGGAAATATTGATATGGGCCCAGCTCTGTATCTCCTCGATGCTGAGGGAAAAAATGCCTAGAAGCTGGGAAAAAAGTATAAGCAGAGGCAGAACGGACATGAAAAGATAGAATGCCATCTGCGCCGGGACTCCTATAAAGTAAGGCGCGCTGCACTCTTCCCAGATCAAACTGAGCATGGTTTTTATTCTGCCTGGCAGGGGTTTCAGTTTCTGCATTCTGATTACGATTCTATGAAAAGAAAATAACAAAACACTTAATTATAGCATAATAATTTGATAAAATAAAAACATGATTAAACACCAGATAGCATTTATAATCGCCGGAGGCCTGCTGGGCCTTGCGGCCTTCATGAAATTCGCCATGGTTGGCTACAGTTTTCTGGCCCTGGTCCTTACAGCAATTGCAGCCGCGGTGATACTCTTTGCGGTGCTCCCAATGCCCTGGAAGACTGCATTAGCTGTTTTTATTGCCCTCTTCATGGTATTTTTCAGTTATTGGGAAGTACAGATCATAAAAGCGGCAAAGAGCGAGGCACCGGAAAATGCCGATTATCTCATAGTTCTGGGATGCGGCGTAAGAGGAACAACTCCTTCAATTGCCATGAAGAACAGAACTGACGCCGCAGCGGCCTACCTTTTGAAAAATCCGGATACCATATGTATTTGCAGCGGAGGACAGGGGCCGGGAGAAGACACGACAGAAGCCTCTGCCATGAAGCAGCTCATCTGTACCTGCGGAATAGATGATTCAAGGATCATCCTTGAAGAGAATTCCACAAGCACCGAGGAAAATATTAAGTTTTCAGCTGATGTCATTACAGAATACGGCGGGGATATAAACAATTCGAACATCGTGATATGCTCCAGCGAATATCACATTTTCAGAGCAAAATATATGGCAGAATATATGCTTGGGGTAATTTGGGAAGGACTTCCGGCCCAAAGCACGCTGCCCCTGTCCTGCTTCGGATATTACCTGAGAGAAGGTGCTGGAATGATTGCAGTCAGACTGCTGAAATAAGAAAAAGTAAGATGGGTCCTTTGAGGTCCATCTTATTTTTTCGCAGCAGCATACAATTTTTGTAATTCACCTTGTTTTTTGCCATTTACTTTGTATAATGCCCTTACATCTATTGGCATTTTTTTACAGAAGTGAAAGGCAACACAAATGAAACCGACAAAAATCATTATTCTGACAATTTGCGCATTATTGGTCACCTGCGCAGTCATCCAGGGCTTTGCGGCAAGCGAAAGTACCGTATTCGGCGACGTCAGCTCAAAGGACTGGTTTGCCCCGGTCGTTTTGGACGCGTACCAACGGGGAATAATAAACGGGTACCCGGACGGAAGCTTCAGGCCGGAAAAACAGGTCAGCTACGCGGAGTTTCTGGCAATGAGCATGAATCTTGAGAAAATGCAGCCCATTGAGAACTTGACCCACTGGGCAGAAGCTTATTACAGGTCTGCCATAAACCGCGGGATCATAAGTGCATCGGATTTCGGAATGCAGGATCTGGATAAGACCATTCCTAGAGAACATATGGCCCTAATCCTCTCAGGTCTGATTAAAGCACGAGGTAAAGACTATTCTGCAGTGCAAAGCCCATTTTCTGATACAACAGACAGCACATGCCGCAATGAAATAGCCCTATGCAGCGCTGCAGGCGTACTGTCAGGCTATCCCGACGGAAGCTTTAAGCCGGCAAACGGCCTGAAGAGAAGCGAAGCAGCCTCAGCAGTAATGAAGTATGTCGCCCTTCTCGACAGTGAACTTATTACCGGAGGAAAGGTCGCCAAAATATACGAAAACGGCAGCCTGCTGGTGGTCAACAACGACGGAAGCTACGAAATGTATTACGGTAACAACATGTACATGGAAGCAGAAGCGCCTGATCCCAAGGAAGACCGAGACGCAGGGTCACTGATCAGAGACGATCATAAGAATATTCTGGATCAGGTCCTGGCATCGGCAAAAATAAGCGGGGCATCAGGCAGCTACACTTTCACCTATACCCAGCCTCAGATTCCGGACCGTTACCATTTCGCCACTGACCTACATGTTTTTAAGAAGAATTCTCAGGGAGGCGCTGACGCTGTATTCTTTGAAAACAGCGATTCCGGGTGGATCATGCACCCGGAAAACTACGATCCGTCTGCCAGAACGGTTACGCTGAAACTAAGCGGAATAACAGACATACAGGAAAAGTCCGTCATATTCAAGCTTCAGATCTACGACATACTCGATGAGCACACTCTCGAATCCGGAGAAGGAGCAACTTATGTATATTCCACAGATTTTGACGGTTCAACTCAGTTTGTCTGCGAGGCAGCCCGCTATTACAACGGAGAAATAAAGGACTACAGATCTGTTGATAACAGCCACTGCCCCGCATTTTGCTGGTAACGGGAGGTAGTTTATGGTCTTCAGAAAACGCGTTTGCGGGCTGATCCTCTGCTTTGCTTTACTTTTCTCGATGACGGTAATTACAGATGCCGCGACCAAGGTCACAGAGGAATATAAAACCGAGAAATTATACACCGCAAAAGAAACATATATCCTGCCCATGTGGCACTACAGCGGCCAGTATTGGAAAATAGGCAGCGGCAGCAGTGCCGTCACTATTTCGGATGCCGTTATTGAGCAAAATAACGGTCTTTCAAAGTATTTGTCAGATGCTTACTCTTCCGTTGATTTCAAGATTTCTCTCCCTGATTCAGTAAAGGAAGCCAGAGCGGCCGGCAATGAAATAAAAGTCTCCTACGAGTCCCGGGGAAGCGCATCTCTCAGCGAACTCTTTGAGAAAAACTCCATTACTGTTATCACGGATATGAGCGATGGCAAAGACTATTTTGAGATCAGTCTTGTACCTAAGTTCAATCTGGTAAAGGATCGGGATTTCACAGATTATGTGCAGGGGCTGAGCCACAGCATCCCTCTAATAAACTACAAGTACGGGAACAATGTATATTCACTCTTCGGAAACGGCGCAAACGCAGTTCAGTGCACGGGAGTTTTTGACGCCGCCTCTATGAGTAAAGTCACAGTACCCTATATGCATCCGTCGTTTATTCTCGACAGAAGCGGAAAACTTGACAGCGGAAACATCATCTCCCTCGGGGGGAAAACAGTATCAACACAAGGATATTCCGTCGGCCAAGGGACATTTTCCAATGCAGGAGCCTGCGGGATCAATTTTGTATTTCCCATCAATATCGTTTTCAGCAAGGTCACGGTTACCCAAATCGATGCAGAAATTCCGAATGAGCCAAACTCTTCGGACGGAGGAAACCATGGTGGAGATGGCAATCGTTCCGAGCCCCCTTCAGAACCTTCATTGGATACGGAAATTTCGGAAGATAAAACCAATATCCATGCCATACTCTCTCTTCCTGAGGAAGCCTATGAAGGGCAAACCGTGACAGCTGAAGACAATTCCACATTTGACTGCAACGGAGTTTACTACAGTTCGTATAACGCATACAGCAAAGGAATCGCTTCACACAGTTTTGATCATTACGGAGCCCAGTATCATTCAAAGACCAGGACGTCAGTTGATATCTCATATCTGGAAGCCGGAACATACTGCGTTTCCTTGTATGTTGACGCCGCCAGCGGAGAAGAGAGCAGTGATGCAAAAGTGATCAGGATACTCCCCTGTCCGGCAGTCAGTGCATCAATAGGCGGCAAACAGCTTGAAAACAGAAAACAGAGCCTTACCGTAACAGTTGAGCAAAATCCAAAATACCCGATAAAAGAGCTTACCTTAAAAATCAGCGAAGAAAAAAGCGGAGAAACGATAACTGTAACGCGCAATTTCTCCGGGAAGCAGGCAGAACCGGTCAATACAACCCACATAAAATACAGAAGTCTTTTTGATGTAAGTTCTGATGAAAACCATATTACAAGCGAGCTGGATTTTCTCAGTAAGTTTTCGGACAACAGGACCTTCACATATTTAGTGACAGCAACAGATACCAGGGGGCACAGTGCCAGTACAAAAGGCAGTTTCACTGTTGCGAAAGACACTCCGCCAACAGCAATGATCGGGATCGCGAAGCGCTATTACCGCGAAGAAAACTCTGATACGGCAGTAATACAGTTGACCGACGAAAGCCTGGGGTCGGGCAATTTTCAAAGGACCTGGACCTTCGACGGAAGCGACTATCAGGATTTATCTTTCGGTACAGGGAAAACCATTTCATTCAGGCGAGAGGGAGTCGGTGAATTTACCGTAGGGTTAACGATCAAGGATCTCTGGACCGATGAAACCCTTGAAGAATATGTAAGTGACGCGGATCACCTTCGGGCAAGCGCCACAGCATCAAGCGCAGTTGACAACATTGCGCCCATGGTAAGTCTTGAAATGCGCAACGCAGGGAAAGAAGAAATACTGCTTCTTGCATCGGACAAAGAGACCAAAGCGGCCATAGAATCCGCAATTCCATCACTTAAGGCAGAACTGGCAGGCAGAGGCATAAGCGCAGACATCCACGTCGATCTGCGTTTGAGCCAAGGAATCACTAAAACAGGCTCCCTGCGCCTTGTACGACAAATCGGAACCAGCACCTCCTCTGCACCGTCAGGAACGACATTCTACTACGCTCATATGGAAAGCAGTTTCTGGAGCACAGGACATATTACTGCAGACCAGGATACCATTTACTCAATGGACAGTCGCAATTTCACTCAGATGGGATACAAAGGCAGTTATCTGAAACGCACATACCCCTTCTATATCACAGCCTACGACAGCAGGACAGGAAGTGCGAAATGGACATTTACCATTGATGAAGGGCTTTTTGAGACTGCAGACAATTTTGAAAACGCAGCTTTAGGTCATGACGAGCAAAGCAAATATCTTTACCTGATATCAGACGGAAAAACACTTCTAATTGACAAAGGTACAGGTACTTACGTCAGCATTATCCCCAGGGAGTTGGGAACGCATAACTTCGTTCAAAATAGTATTATATACAGTATTAAATCCGACGGTATCTATAAATATTGCGGGGAAAGCATGGAGGAAATCTACAGCGGGGAGATTTTTACAGGCCAGAACCGCATAAGAACCATTGGCGCAAAGATACGCTTTATTGAAAAGAAAAACAACTGCGCCTGCCTGAGTACATTTGATCCCGTAAGTTGCAGTATAAGCAGCGCCATTCTCAGCGAAACGGAGGATTTCAGTGAATGTGCATCCATCGACACCAGGGGGAATGTGCTGATTCGAATGAACGCTTATTCATTTAAAAGATATGACATCAACGGCAAAAACCTTGGGACCATTGCACTAAGCGCATCTGTGGATGCTTCCGTCCCCTCTTATGACGGCAGCGGCAGAGTACGCTATGTTGCGGGGAGCTACCGTGAAATATGGAGAATCAAAGGGCAATACAGCTACTATAACTATATGACCGTCAGCGCTTTAGATGCCTCCTATAGTGGAAGCAATTACATAAGAAGAGATGACGATTTCCGAAGCTACACCAACGTGGCCAGTGCAATTGAGTGCAATGACGGAGTCGTTGCCGCATTGCTTCCGGCCCTGATCGTTGTCGGAGATTCATATCCTCTGTACTCAATGACTGAATTCAATTTCAGTACCACAGGAGGCGATAACAACTGCGGAATTCTTGTTGGGACCGGCATGCCTCCCACTGACAGTGTGGGATGGTTTGAGGGCGGAACGCTGATTTCAAAGTTTATCTGCGTATACAACAATATAGCCATGGCGGTAAACGTTTCCGAAAGTGAAGAAGACGAGATCGAAAGGCTTAAGGCGAAATGGCTTACGGACCCAAATGGAATCTGCATCATGGCAGATAAAAATACCAATGCCGAGACCATAATCAAAGCCCTGAAAAGAGACGAAGAGGACCTGGAGCTGCCTTCACGCATATATAAAATGAATGAACCCGTAGAATACAAAATTTATTATTCAGACTACGAAAATGATCCCTCCGCACAATCTTACTGGCTCTACACTCATGAGCCCGGAGGAGACGGACTTTGGGAAAACTCAGGGAAAATCCTCAATGCGCCAACAGAAAGTTTTTCAAAAAACGGCCGCTACACCCTCGTCCACTGGCAAAAGGATAACGCCGGAAGGGGCCTGAGTTCAGAATACGACAAGGAATCAAACAAGTGCACCATGGTTTTTTATATCACAGATGAAAGGGCCGACCATTCCGGCAACGCTGGCTCACCGCCGGAGATCACAAGTATAACAACTGATCCGCAGAACATCTATCTGGACGATTCATGCAATATTTCAGTAAGTGTCAATGATCCCGACGGAGACATACTGAACGTTACCGTTGATGTTTTCCGAAGCGGAAACAGCGAACCTACGGTGACCTACAGCGAAAACGTTTCGCCGAATGGAACTGTTTATCCTGATATCATAGTTCCTAACATTCCCATTACAGAGCCTGGCATCTATGAAATCATTGTAACCGCCAACGACGGCAGCTCTGCGGATATTGAAAGCGCAAGGTTTACGCCTCTTGTTGTAAACAAGCTCAATGCAGGAGTAGAGCATACGGACAGTTGGGAAAGCAACAGACAGAGCTTCAATCTCAAGTATTTCGGCGATCCTGGCGCAAGGCTGATTTCAGATTACGACAGCTACAGCGTTTCAGAAAGTCCACGAAAAAGAGGCATCAATGTCTTCTGGCCCGGAGAGAAACTGGTTCTGAGCGCAAAACTCACAGGTGAAGTTATATCAGTGACGGCAGAAATACAGAATTATGAATACTCTGCTGTATTAGAATCAGCTGGCGACGGAAACTTTACCGGAGCGCTGTATGACCCCTCGATGAAAAAAGTCTTTACCACAGGCTTGCCCATACCGGTAACGGTGAGGTTCACGGCCACATATAAAGACAGCACCCGGCAAACCTTTGATATTCCCATCATCTTTGATGAGGACATCGGCTACTGGATGCTGCATAGAACTCTTTAGTTTTTAGATAAGGCTGACACCTTCCCAATCCTTGGGGGCGGGAACACCGAGAAGTGCTGCAATAGTGGGGGCTACATCCAGAATTGAGATGTGGCCTCCCTCAGCAGAACCTTTAACAGGCATTTCCGGATCAAAAGCGGGACCATTGAGCATTACCGGAATAGTCATATCGGTGGGTTTGTCTGTGCCGTGTGCTCTGTCATGTCCGCCGTGATCAGCGAGTACTATCACCGTATAGTCCTCGGGTAGTCCATCGCAGATACGTTCAATGCAATCCCAGGCATTGTGTATGCGTTCCAGATATTCAGGACTCATCCACCCCTTGGCATGTCCGCATTCGTCGGTTTCGCCTAGATAAATGAAGGAAAAATCAGGCTTTTCATCGCGGATATAGGACAGAGCAAATTCGCTTATCATTACATCAGTATTAGTGTACTTATGCTGGTTGATGCAGATCTGCATGCTGATGTGATCAGGCAGGGATATGTCACGCAGTTCTTCCCAAGTATTGAAAAAAGCGCACTTTTTACCATAGCGATCCAACTGTTCAAATAGTCCTTCAACGGGGCGAACCATTGGTGTGAAGATATTAGTGGTTACACCGTGTCTTTCGGGGGGAACGCTGTGAAACAGGGACATGTGACAGGGCAAGGTGACAGAAGGCATTACTGTTCTTGCACAAAAATCTGCAAGAGAAGTTTCCGCAAACTGAAGGGCGAACTCACTTCCGGACTGCATTAAACCATCGGGGCGCATACCGTCAACGAGTATCATTACAACTTTATTTTCCATTTGGTCTCCTTAGGCATTTACAAAAGCATCCATGCAAGCCTTCTTTTCTGCCAGCATAGCTTCTGCAGCGGCCTTATCATCTGCATGAATACAATAATAGAGTTTGATTTTAGGTTCTGTTCCCGATGGGCGAATTGCGATCCAGCTGCCGTCCTCAAAGTAATACTTGAGGCAATCCTGGGCGGGAAGACCGTCGATTCCGGGGGCATAGTCTTTGATTTCTGTAATTCCGGGCATAAGGTCCTTACCGACCTTTCGCAGGCCGGCATTGATAGAGTTGATCTTTTCAGCCCCTTCCTTACCCTGGAAATAGTAACTGGTCTGAACGTCCAGATAATAACCGAGCCTTTCGTACAGGCCTTCCAAAACCTGGCAGAGGTTCTTGCCTCTGGCCTTGTAATATGCGGCCATTTCAGCGATGAGCATAGCAGCCAAAACACCGTCCTTATCACGGGCATAAGTACCTACAAGGTAGCCGTAGCTTTCCTCGTAGCCCATAAAGGGATCCGCCTTTCCGTTCCTGGCGTATTCGTTCATTTTTCCGCAAATATGCTTAAACCCCGTAAGAACAAGATCGGCCTTAACACCGTGGGAAGCAGCAACAGCAGGACCGAACTCACTGGTAACTATGGTGGTGATCAAACGAGTCCTATCAGTAATGCTCTCTGCGCGGCGTGTCAGAACGTAGTCAATGATCATAGCGCCGGTCTGATTACCGGAGAAAAGGCGGAAATCTTCGCCGTCCCATACGGCAATACCTATGCGGTCGCTGTCAGGATCTGTGGCAAGAACAAGCTCAGCACCTTCATTGCGGGCCTGTTCAATGGCCATGGTGAGAGCCGTCTTTTCTTCGGGATTAGGGGACTTGACTGTTGGGAAACTGCCGTCGGCGACGCACTGAGCCTCAACAGGGCTGACATGTTCAAATCCCTGGCGTTTCAAAACTTCTCTTACAGGGTAGTTGCCACATCCGTGAAGAGGCGTATAGACTATTTTCAACGCAGCCTTTGCTTCGGCATCGGTAGGATTTGCCTGCTCCTGTACCGCGGAAAGATAAGCCTCCATGACATCACTTCCAAGATACTTCAGCATACCTGAATAAATGGCAGTGACATAGTCCATGGTGACTGTTTTTGTAATGTCAACTGCATTGACCCTGGCGATAACAGCATCGGCATCTTCTATTCCCAGTTGACATCCGGTTTCGTCATAGGCCTTGTAACCGTTGTAAATACTGGGATTATGGCTTGCCGTGATTTCAACGCCGCCTACGCAGTTAAGATGCCGTACGGTAAAGGACAGCAGCGGAGTTGCAGACAAAGTCGGATAAAGATAAGCGGGGATCCCCAGAGCATTCATGGTCAGCGCAACTTCTCTCGCAAACTCGGGAGAATAATTGCGGCAGTCATGTCCGATGGCAATGCCTCGAGCCTTAGCCTCATCTCCCCATTTTTCAAGAAGGAACAAACCGAAACCGGTAGTAGCCTTGCGGATATTGTACTTATTCATGCGGTTGCTTCCGGCGCCGAGAATGCCGCGAAGCCCGCCTGTGCCGAATTCCAGGTCCTTATAAAAGCGTTCTTCGATCTCTTTTTCATCGCTTATGGCCGCCAGTTCCAAGCGAGTCTCTTCATCAAAGAACTTGTTGTTTTTCCAAAACTCATACTTTTCTCTGTAGTCGGACATTTTATTACTCCTTGAACCAGTTTTCAGCGGCGTAGTCCATCATTTCACTCTGAACCAGCTGCGTTCCTGTGAAACCATCCTTGCTGCAGTAATAGCGTACAAGCTGACCGCCTCTCAGTTCTGCCAGATCGTTTGCCATGATCATATCCATGTCATTTTTATTGCAAAGCTTGGTGGCAACTTCCCACAGATGCTCGTGAGTCACGTTCTCCAGAAGTTTGCTTCCTACCAGGAAAGCATCAGGGAACCACTTGCGGAGATTGCTTATGAGCTTAGTGGTAAGAGTAAGCTTTACTGTAAGATTAGGTTCATAACTGCTGATCTTGGTGTCGTCGTTGACCTTGCACTGAGGAGCGGTCATGGTCTTGAGGATCAACTCAGCCATTTCCTCTCTGGACAGGCAATCGGCGGCAAAAATAGCGTCCGCAAGTTCCTCTGCCATATCTTCCATGCGGAAAGAAAAATCAGCCTTGTAGTCGCCTACAGCGGCACTGTGGATCACGACGTCATAGCGAAGACCGCTTTCGCCTTCAGCTTTAAGAGCATCATACATATCCTGACAGCTGTCTATGGGAATCAGTTTTGCGTTTTCGTTACTGCCGAGACCGTATTTTGCGAAACGGGCGCTGCGGACGACGCTTTGATGGAAGATCATTGTGACTGCACATCCCGCGTCAAGAGCAGTCTTAGCAAAATCACATGAAAGACTTCCTGTGCTCATATTGGTAATGGTCATTACCTCATCTATTGCCTCGTTGGTGGGGCCTCCTGTAATGAGAATTCTTTTCACACCGAACCTCCTTATTTGTGTTATAATGATTTGGTTTCATTATAACATAAATAATCCCTTTATAAATCATTTGAAAGGATACTTTATATGCGTATCATAGCTGCAAGCCAGAATAAGCATAAACTGGTCGAAATCAATGCCATAACAAAGGATTTCGGAATGGAGCTGGTCAGTATGAAGGATGCAGGCCTTGGTGATCTTGACATTGAGGAAAACGGCTCCACCTGTGAAGAGAATTCCCTCATCAAAGCGGAAGCAGTCTGCCGCCTGACAGGAGAACCGGTCATAGCTGACGACACAGGGCTTTGTGTTGACGCTCTCGACGGAGCTCCCGGCGTCCACTCCGCCCGCTACAGCGGTGTCCACGGCGACGACGCCGCCAACCGTGCCACTCTTCTCAAAAATCTTGAAGGCGTACCTTCGGAAAAGCGTACAGCCCATTTCATCTGCGTTATTACCATGGTTTGGCCCGACGGCAAAAAACTGGTCGCCAGAGGCATCTGCGAAGGAAGCATAGCCACCGAAGAGCACGGCGAAGAAGGCTTCGGCTACGACCGGCTCTTTATTCCCAAGGGCTACGACAAGACCTTTGCCCAGCTTGGCACAGAAGAAAAGAATCACATCGGACACCGTCACAACGCACTTGTAAAGCTTCGCGAAATGCTGGAACAGCAATAGAAAGGAACAAAATGAAAAGACCTGTAATCGGAGTTCTCCCCACCCACGCCGGCGGAGAAACCATGCTCAAAGTAAATATGACCTACCTGGAATGTGTCGAAATGGCGGGCGGAGCACCTATGATGCTCCCCACAGCCCAGACTCCGGAAGTAGTTGAGACACTCGTTGAAGTCTGCGACGGCTTCCTCTTCACCGGAGGTCCCGACGTTGATCCCAGACTCTACGGCGAAGCTCCCTGGTACAGACTGGGCAGCCTCACTCCCGTTCGTGACTTTACCGACCCAGCATTCTTCAAAGCGGCTTATCCTACCGGAAAGCCCATCCTTGGCATTTGCCGCGGTCATCAGTTGGTCAACGTCTGCATGGGCGGGACTCTCTATCAGGATCTGGGCAGCCAGTATCCCAACGCTGAGGAAGCAGGTCTTCTCAAGCATGCCCAGGGAGATATTCCCGGTTATATTTCAACCCATGAAGTCCATGCAGCAGAGGGCAGCCTTATTGAAAAGTGCTGGGGCAAGGACTTTAAGGTCAACAGCTTCCACCACCAGGCGATCAAAGATGTCGCTCCCGGCGCTGTAGTCACAGCCCGCGCAGCAGACGGCGTTATCGAAGCAATTTCCTTCCCCGATCACCCCTTCATGCACTGCGTCCAGTGGCATCCCGAAGCCATGGCACCTCAGTCCCCTTCGGCCCGCAAGTGGTTTGAAGAATTTGTAAACGCCTGCAGAAAATAAGCAACAGAAAACCCCGCATCCAGTGCGGGGTTTTAGTTTACCTTTTTTCGCTTTTACTTCTGAAGCAGAGCCTCTACCTTGTCAATTGGCATATATCCCACAGACTTTGCCGTTACCATTCCGTTCTTCATGACAACGATCATGGGAATGCTTGAAACATGGAACGCTGCAGCCAGTTCGATCTCCTGGTCCACATTGATTTTTCCCACTTTGACCTTGCCTTCGTACTTTTCGGCCAGCTGAGCAATTACCGGTGACAGCATCTTGCAGGGGCCGCACCAGGCAGCCCAGAAGTCCAGAAGAACAGGCCTGTCGGACTTGACGACTTCTTCCTCAAAATTATCGTTTGTTATTATCAATTCAGCCATGGAATTTTCCTCCTTCTATTCTTTTGATTTATAGTAAAGCATGCAGTGGCAGAAGCCCTCAAAATCAGGATCGGCTATCTGAGCCTTAAACTCCTGACACATGCACTTATTCTCTTCGGTACGATCCCTTCTGCAGGGGCAGTAACCGCCGGTCTGTTTCAGACCTTCTTTAACAGTGTTAACGATCTCAACATCAGGATTCAAAGTGATCTTCATGTATTAACCCCCTTTCTTTATTGTTCTTTGTATAAATAGATTATACATCATTCTCCTTGCTTTTGTATGCTCGTTCATATACAATCTATTCTATATTTTTGCTCCCGGAACAATCCGTAATCTAAAAATATAAAACGCGGCATCAAAAAACTGCCGTTTAGATAAACAATCAATTGAACTGGAGGGGGAAAAATGAGAGCCATTATTGTTGATGATGAACCTATTATGACAAGGTTCTTCGCAAGGGAAAGCGAGGGGATTCCCGACCTGAATCTGATCGGTTCGTTTAATTCGGGTCCGGAAGCGCTGGAATTTGCCGCAGAGAATCAAATCGAAGTTGCATTTTTGGACGTAGAAATGCCTGATATGACAGGGTTGGAGCTTGCAGTAAAGCTCCGTGAACTGCGTTCGGATATGCTCATCGTTTTCGTTTCTGCCTACGATTACGTTCATGACTCCAACAAAATCGGAGGGGACTATTATCTGGAAAAACCGTACAATCACGAGATGGTGGAGTTGATGATGGACCGCCTGAAACTGCTGGCCCACAGACAGAAAAAGACCATCTACATCCAGATGTTCGGAACATTCAATGTCTTAAAAGACGGAATCCCTGTTCCATTAAACGGAAAAGCAAAAGAAGTCCTTGCATATATTGCAATGTTCCGCGGGAAGGAAGTCAGCAACCAGAATATTTATTCAACGGTTTGGGAGGACAAACCCTACGGGGCGCGTGAAATGACAACTTATTTCCACGCCCTCAGAAGATTAAAAAGGACACTAAACAGCAGCGGTATAAGCGACTTGCTTATATCAAACGTTAAAGGTCAGATGCTGAACACAGAATTGGTTGACTGCGATTATTACTCCTGGATGGACAAAAATTCAGATCTCCATGAACGCTTCAGCGGGGTATTTCTGCCCGAATACAGCTGGAGCGAAGCAACTCTGGCGGATATGCTCAACGAAGAATAAATATACTCCGTCCACATGAAAACAGCAAAATAACCCCGCTACGTCGATTTCAGGCATCTAATCCGGCGCAGCGGTTTGTTTTTTCCAGGAAAAACACGGTGATGAGACGACGTCAGTAAGATGTCAGTGGCAATTCTGTATTATTTTTTAATTTAATCCACAGTCCGGAAGAACTGCATCCTGAAAGAGAAAGGAGAAGCAAGATGAGAAAAAGAGTCCCTGCAAAACACATAAAACACCAGCTGAGAAGTATTATTCTGGCAGTGACGATCCTATCATTTTGTGTTTTCCTTGTGACTGTCTATCCTCGTCTGAAAAGTGTTTCCTACACGGATATGTCACCCTATATAAGTACGACAATCGATTATGCCGACGGATCACAGGCTTTACTTAAAGGAACAGAATTCGGGCCGATCAACAAAGGTGACAAAATCAACATGGAGATCAGTCTCCCCATTGAAGAAAAGACAGATCCTTCCATCATGACATTCGGGGCAAATCACGCCGTTACACAGGTCTTTTTTAATGACAAACTGCTGACATCCTACGGGGAAGACATTGCGGCGCGCGGTGACCTGATCTGCCACCACAACTACTTTGTTGAAATTCCCGAAGACGCCTGGGGACAGACTATCACAGTTTCCATGGAGGCAACGGAAAACAGGGCCTTCAATCGCATTGCCATGGTTTGGCTGTACCCCGCAGGTAAGGCATATCAGTTTTACTTTGACCTGGAATTCGGACGAATGGTGGTATCATTCAGCGTTCTTATCATCAGCGTAACAACACTGCTTGCGATGCCCCTTCTTATGCAGCAGTGGAAGAAGAGATACATTCAGCTGCTGTACATGGCCCTGTTCGGCATTGTAAGTGCCATGTGGATGGTTCTTGCAGAAGGCCTGCAGCAGTTCTTCGACGTAGACTCTTATCTCCTTACGACCTTGGAATTTGTAGGATTCATAGCCCAAATCATTCCTCTCGGATGCTTTGTACTTGCCGAAGAAGCAATCCCGGAAAGAAGAAAAATGCTCAAATGCCTGATCGGGATCGACGGATTTTTCGTTGCTTTGATATGCGTTCTGAACTATTGCAACATTTCTCATTTCCCCGAGACCATTTGGGCCTCCGTAGTTTTCATCATAATAAACGGAGTGGTTTTCGCCTGGAATTCCCTGCGCAGTATGGACTTCAGCATTACATCAAAATGGGCCTCACTCCTCGGAGTTGCAGTACTTAGCCTTACCGGTATCTTTGACGTAATACGTTTTAGTCTGTACAGATCCATAGGGCTGTCGATTTTCAATCACACAGAGAAAACATTCCCTTTAGGCGTACTTATCTTCTATTTTTCCCTTCTGCTGTCCGCAATTATAAGTGACAGAGAACAGCAGGAGTTGGAAAGACACAATCGGGCAAAGCTTTTGGCAAGCCAGATCCAGCCCCATTTCCTTTACAACACGTTGGCTTCCATCAGAGAACTGATTTTTGAAAACCCCGAGCATGCCGCAAATACCTTGCAGGATTTTACAACATACCTCAGAGGCGCCGTTCGCGCTGTTTCCGACGTCCAAGTCGTATCCTTTGCGGAAGAACTGAAAAATATCAAGGCCTATGCAGAAATTGAAAAAGTAAGAATGCCCAAACGTCTGGAAGTCATCTATCAAATTGAAGCAGTGGATTTTGTGGTACCGCCCTTCAGCATCCAGCCTTTGGTCGAAAATGCCATAAGACACGGGATATATAAGCGGGGAAGCAACGGAGGATGCGTCACCATCCACAGTTTTGAAGAAAAAGAGAAGTGGATCATAAAGGTCTCCGACACGGGAACAGGCTTTGATGTACCGACAGTAATGGAAAAAGCCCGTAAAATCGACTGCGAATCCGCAGGCCTGAAAAACCTGATATCAAGACTTAAAGAAATTACTCATGCTTCAATTTCTATTGAGAGCGCTCCTGATTCCGGAACCATGGTAACAGTCGGAATCCCCAAAAAACACAACATCGAGCTACGCGTCACAAACAGGGCTGAAACAGAAACGTCAGCAATGTGTCAGTAAAGCACTGCTATGCTGTACACAGTGACAAGTACTTTTCACTTGACACGTGTGGAAAAGGCTCACAAAGGGAACTTTGGAATTGGCTGAACATCGGAGGCATTAAGTGACAGCGCTGCAGAAAAACAGAATCGATAAAGACGCGTTCAGTACGGCCTCCGCCTGCAATTCACTCATTTCGGATTCTCTTTCAAGAGAGTCCGAGAACTGTTCAAAAGCGGTGTTTAATTGGATATACGGAGGGCAGAATAAAAACTTTTTCAAAGAACATTGCAGCCAGATCAATTCTCATAACCGTAAGAGCCTTAACCTGCTAAGCATGGTTTTATGTACAGCCTCAGGTATTTTTTATTCTTTCAATTTGAACTGCAGGGAAATGCCGCAGCTTCGCCATGCCTGCTCCACACTCTTCATTATGTTCCTCTCTCTTTTCTTCATGGGTAGACTACGCAGACTTGAACGGTTTATCGGAAGCAGTACTCACGTTCTTGTCGTTTACCAATTTTCCTTTGCCCTCCTTTTACTTGTCGGTCCTGTTTACGATTCCCAAAGACTGGCCTGCTTTATTCCCGTTTTCTTTGCAACGGCTCCCCTCCTGACAATAATGCCCATGCATTTTACAGGAGCAATGATGTTATTTGATATGCTGTGCTTCGCATGGGTCACGCGAGCCTGCAAGGGAATGCAATTGGGAACGTACGATATCATAAACGGGATTACCTGCGTGATAATAGGCCTCGCTATGGGGCAGAGCATCCTTAAAGAAAGAATGTCATCACTTGCAGCCTATGATCTTCTAAAAAACACGAATGAAAGTGAACTTCGAAGAATTTCCGAGCAGGCAAACGTTGATTCACTTACTCATGTAAAAAACAGAATGCTGTATGAGGCTAAGGCACAAGCCATTGATAAAATGATACAAGACGGCGCAGAGCTTGAATTCGCCATCGTTGTCTGCGACGTTAACGGATTGAAATCGACCAATGATAATTTAGGTCACTCCAGCGGCGACGCATTGCTTCAGAATTCATGTCAGGAGATATGCCGCGTATTCTCTCACAGTCCCGTATTCCGCATCGGAGGAGATGAATTTGCCGTAATACTGATGGGAAAAGACTACACAGACAGGTTTTCGCTTTTGGAAAATCTGAAAACAAAGTCCCTCGGTCCTCCGCCGGCGGCATTCTTCGCCTTCGGATGTTCGGAATATAAAATCGGCGCGGACAAAAGCGTCAAAGACGTTTTTGACCGGGCCGATCTTCAAATGTACAAAGATAAAAAGCAGCGCGGGATCCAGCGTATATAAAACATGTCAACACTATGACCTTACCACTTATGCACGTGCCCTCCGTGGCTTTCCATATACCGGTCGAACATTTCGACGATTTTGCCGGCATCCCTTTGGAAGTCGGCAATTTTTTCGCCTTCGGCAGAAAAATCGTAAATCTGCTTTCCGTTTTTAAAGTCGATATAAATCTCGTAGTAGCCGCTTTCCGTATGAGGACAGTCATTTCCGACAGCAAGACGGCCGGTGTGGAAGCGGGCAAGGTTTATTTCAAATATGAGTTTTGAAAGAGTTTTATATAGTTCTTCATCCAGCTCGGACATATAAGTCGCGCCGGTGCCCTCTTCACCGAGCACGCAGGTACTCTTCATTAACTTTGTAAGATTTTCTTCCGACATAACAATGGGAGAAAAAGAGTACGCAGTTTTACCCAGATTGAAGGCAAAGCGGAATCGGCTTATGCTGCGTGCGTCTTCTGAAGGCTGAAGCTCACTGTGACCGCGCTCAATAAAGAACTGTCTGAAAAGCTCAAAGATCTCACGCGCCCAAGGGGACCGGGGATCGTTGTTCTCACTGAAATACAAATTTTCTCCGCTTTCATAGTCAGCAGATAAATAACAAGGCTGGAATTCCGGCGGAAGGCCTGAGGTATGGACTTCAACGCCGTTCTTTTTCACCAAGTCGTATTTTTCAATGATAGCCTGAAGTTTCTCAGTTACCGACTCATTGATCTGCTCAGAAATATTCAGGCGGTCTTCACTGAGCACACCCTTTTCAATGGTGAAATGATAAAAACCGGAATAGTTATCATCTCCGCTGTCGTTGTGATCCAGATAAAAGCGGGCGTTGAATCCGGTTATTTTTTTTGACTTGATATTCTTGGGAGCGGCATGGTTGGTATGGTCAACTTTGCCGCCGCACATGGCCGGTCCGGAAGGTTTTCCGAACCCGAAATTTGACATAAACATGATAAATACTCCTTCATATACTATCATGAACCTTATACCACATTATCGGCAAAATTTCACCACTTGCTCGCAAGATCAAACATTATTTTTGCCGGTAGCAGCATAAATTCCTTTCAATAAACAAAAACCGGCTCCGCCATAAGGACGGAACCGGTTTAATGCTAAATAAGATGGGGACGCTTCAGCAGCAGTCTGAGGAGATTGCCCACTGTACCATCCATGGGTTTATAGGCCTTGCCGCCGTAATAGGTCTGAGCAGGACGGAAGTCTACGACTCTTTCAGGGGTGAGAGAGGAGAAATCCTCGTCTGCAATAAAGAAATCTGCAACTTTTCCTTCTTCAAGAGTGCCTCGCTCATCTCCCTCTTCCAGGGCTTGAGCGGCATAGGACGTGTACGTGGTCAGCGCCTCGTAGGGCGTCAGGGATTCTTCTTCGTTGTAAAACTGCACCATGCCCAGCATCTGCAGATAAGGATCCATATCCTGGACAGGGCTGTCAGACGAACCGCAGATGAGCACCCCGGCGTCATAGTATGATTTAAATTTCATGCGGGCACGGGTCTGTTCAGGAAGGACCTGCTCATAGGTATGGAGATAGCGCTTGTCGATCCAGGAATAACCGGGCTGAGCCATGATTGCGTATTTGCCCCGGCAAATGCGGCGGAAGGTCTCATCATCGGCAAATTCAGCGTGTTCAATACGGTGAAGCCTTTTGCAGTCCAGTTTATCATAAGCGTCCAAAAGGCGCTTGATTGCAAGGTCTCCGATTGCATGGGAAGCGATTTGATACCCCTGCTCTTCGGCCTCGGCGCATAAACGGTCCACAGTTTCCCGGTCGTAGTAGCAGGACGCCGTCTTGCCCGTATCAATATAGGGCTCGGCAAAAGCAGCTGAATGAGAGCCTGAAGCTCCGTCCATTTCCCAGTCACCGCAGCCGCCGACCCTCTTGTGCATCATCCACTTCACGTAGGGCTCAACGCGGCGAAGATCTGTATATTGCAGGTAAAGTCTCACACCTACGTCAAAATGCCTGGCCAGATGAATGATCAGCTTGGTAGTAGTATCGTTTTTGCTGTCGCCGTTGCCTTCCAGAGCACCGACAACCCCAATGCCGTATTCTGCACAGTAGTTATGAAAATTGGCAATGCCTCGAGCCAGAGTCGGCAGGGAAATGGCTCCGCCCACAGCGTCAATGAGGCGCCCCTGAGCGCGTTCGTTTTCCTCACCGGTAAGCACGCCGCTGTGGCCGTCCGGTTCAATGCCGATCTTTTTCAGCATGGCAGAAGACAGGGATGTGGAATGACCGTCAATGTTGTAGATAACAACGGCGCGGCCGCCGCACCAGTCGTCAAGTTCTTCTCTTGTGGGCATGCGGCGCTCATCAATGGCAGTGCGGATGTAGTTATTTATGGCAATGACAGCATCCTTCTTTTGCTTTGCAGCGTAATTGCTTACCCGCTCGCGAACGCCGGCAATGGTATGGGGTTCCACGCCATCCTTGGTGATCTCGCAGGCATTGAAGCCCATGGCCATTACTGCGACGGTCAGCAGCATATGAGTATGGCCGTCGATAAGGCAGGGATAAACGTGTTTTCCAAGGAGATCAACTTTATCTTCAAAATCGGAAAGACAGAGCTTCTGAGCCTCATCTTTCTTATACACACGGACAATGCGCCCTCCGCTGACAGTAAAGGCGGAAAACACATCATACTGCCCTTTCATCGAATGGCAGATGCCATTGTAAAAAAGCGTTGTTTTCATAGTATTTCCTTTATACCGGAACAATGGAGCCTATGCCCATGAGAATATAGGCAGCGATCATCAGTCCACAGACAACGGGACCGTTATTTCTAAGGAGAGACTCCCCGCCTACCTTCTTTGAATTGATAAAAGCAGGGACGACCATAACTGCGATTATAATTGAAATAAGACCTCCCGCAGTACGCATAATTCCCATAAATCCGCCCAGATTTACAAGGGCAAGAAGGAGGGACGGCAGTGTAGCGATGAGCCATGACAGCTTCTCGTTGAGCTTGAGAGTTTCGCACACAATGTCTGACAGAGCCAGGGACAGAGACCAATAGGTGGTCAGCATGGCAAGGAGAGTGAAGAGCCCGCCCACGATCTGAGCCCACAGACCAATGCCTGCAGACCAACCGGTCATGGCGACTTCCGTGACCTCTTTGGATGCCATAAGCGCGCAGAAATTGATGACTACGATAAGAATGAAATTATTCAGGAAGCCGAGGAATACGGCCTTTTTGATTTTCTTTTTATCACCAGCAAGGCCTTCTACTGCCTGGGGTACAGAGAAAAAGGCTGACAGGCTGAACATGGCCATGCCAAAATAGGCCAGTATGCAGTTTGCGTCAAAGGTAAACATGGGGATCTCGTTGGCAGGATGGAAGAAGGATGCAATTGCCAGGACGCCTATCAGGCCAAAGATCAAAGCAATGGAGAGCTTCTCCGATACGCCGACAGCCTTCAGACCGAAAACAACTACAGCGGCAGCAAGCAGGTAGAACAAAAGCTTAGCCACTATAGAAGAAATGGGCAGAAGACTTACAAGTATCTCTTCCGCGCCGGTAATATATCCGGTCAGATTGGTAAAGAGTATAGCCAGCATCAAACCGAAGAAACTGAAGGTCAGGACCTTTTTCAGCTTGCCCTTAAACAGGAACTGATTGAGGCAGGCAATGATCTGACCGCCGTCATCGGTCTTCAGGCTCAGGTCAGCGATCATAAGGTGCAGAATGTAACTCGCCCAAAAGGCAATGACCAGCACAATGCAGGCGTTGATAAAGCCAATGCGCGCAGCAAGATAAGGCATGGACATAACGCCGCCGCCGATACCGTAGCCGGTAATAATGCAGGCAGCCTCCCATACACTAAGTTGTTTGTTATTTGGCATA
>JAKSSR010000100.1 GCA_024402995.1 Clostridia bacterium
GGTCCTCCTGCATCTGTTCGGCCAGATCGGCAAAGGATCCGGCGGCGCTTCTGTTCATGTACTCTCTGAGCTTCTTTGTGTTGATCATTTTCTTGTCCTTTCTGCCGGCTTTTCTGCCGGCCTCATGTATTGATTTTTCGATAGTCACGTGGTACGATATTTGGGTTAGATTTTGAGAGCTTAAACGCCGGGACGAGAGACCGCAGAGGGGGAAAAAGTTGGCGCTTATTTGGCGCTTATTTGATCCAAAAAGGTCGTTTTTACTCGCTTCTGCTCGAACCGTAAAAACGGCGCGAGCCCTTGTAAAATGGGGCTTTTCGTCGTTTCTCGATCTTCGCCTTTTCGTTTTCTGTGGTAATTCGTAATCAGCAGGTCACCGGTTCGAATCCGGTCACCAGCTCCAGAATAAACCCCTTGAAACTTTGCGGTTTCGAGGGGTTTTAATTTTTCATATTTTCACACAAGTTCCGGCCTATTTGATATACTGTAACTAATTTAATCATATGAAAGGAGAGAACGTCGTGATACTAACACAAGCACAGCAGGATATGCTTGACGGCAAGCAGGGCGAAACCATGGCCAAGGTCATGAAGACCCTTGTTGCTTACGGCAATGTCTACGGCGCGGAACGCATGGTCCCCGTCTCAAGTGAATACGGTCATACCGTAATTTCATTCGGACTGGGCGTCATGAAGCCCGTCTATGAGCTTTACGATAAGCTTCTGGCCGAAGGCGCTGTAAGCGCACAGAAGTTTTCCGTTGATCCCAAGCCTGTCGACAAGAAAAACGTACGCGCAAACCTTATTCAGAACATAGTCTTCGACTTTATGTACAGTCAGCAGAAGCGCTATGAGGAACAGGTGAAGACATTCGGCATTATGGATGACGACGCCTACACCTGCACTTGCTATCTGCCGCAGGTGGGCAATACTCCCAGGCGGGGTGAGGTTCTTTCCTGGGCAGAATCGTCGGCCGTCGTCTATGCCAACAGCGTTCTGGGTGCCAGATGCAACCGCAATTCCGGCATTCTGGAGCTTATGGGCTCCATTGCGGGATGTGTTCCCGAATTCGGTTTCCTTCTTGACGAAGGACGCAAGGCAGACTGGGTAGTTGAGCTGAAGACCTCCAAGCTTCCCGATGCTCAGCTTTTCGGCTCCGCCGTAGGCATGAAGGTCCTTGAAAAGGTCCCCTACGTAAAGGGCCTGGACAAGTATTTCAGTCAGTTGGACGAAAGCTGCACAACTTACCTGAAGGACTTTGGCGCAGCCACTGCTTCCAACGGTTCCGTGGGCCTTTACCACATTGACAAACTTACTCCCGAAGCCGTAGATCTCGGCGAAAGCCTCATTCGCGAGAGTGCTCCCGTCTACGTTGTGGACGACGCGGAAATAGAAAGAGTCAAGAACAGTTACCCCGTTGTCTGGAAGGACAAGGACGCAGCTCCAAAGCTTTGCTTCATGGGCTGTCCTCATATGACTATACAGCAGCTTAAGGACTGGGCGGTCCGCGTTGAGGAAAGCCTTGCAGAGAGCGGCAATAAAAAAGTTGTCATTCCCACTGTCTTTACTTCCGCTCCGGCTGTCATCAAAGAATTCGAAAAGACCGAATTTGCTCCTCGTCTTGCGGCGACCGGCGTTCACGTCAGCTCCATTTGTCCGCTGATGTACATGAACAATCCTCTCTGCAAGAAAATGCCCGTCATCACTTCTTCCAACAAGCTTCGCACCTATTCAACAGCACGCTTCTATCCGGAAGCTGAGGTGCTTGCGATTATTACCGGCAACAAGTAAGGAGGACGCGCAATGGCAAAGACATTCAAAGGCCGCGTGATCGCGGCAGGAACCTGTACCGCCAAGGCTCTGGTCTCTCACGGCGGCTTCAACACTCTGGCAAGCTATCAGAGCCCCATGCTGACCGGCGACAGGGAGGTCAAGTGCTCCGACCAGAATAATCCCGATCTTTACAAGCGCCCCTTAAGAGGCGTTGCTCTGTGTCTGCCGGAGACCATAGGCTCCACAACCGGCGGCATGGTGCTTTATACCGTCTGTGCTCACGGCATGCAGCCGGCCTGCATGCTCTTCTCCAAGACCATCGATTCCCTGGCCGCCTCCGGCGCCATTTTGGCTGATATCTGGACCGACCAGACCATGCCTGTCATCGATGAGCTTGGCCAGGAATTCCTGGATTACGTTAAGGACGGTATGACCATTACAGTCAATAGCGGCGGCGAAGTCGTCGTTTCCTGATACTTCAAAAAAGGAGGAAATAATGGACCCCAAATATGAAGCATTATTTACCCCGTGGAAAATAGGCAATTGCGAGATAAAGAACCGCATAGTCATGTGCTCCATGGGAGGGACCACCATTTTCGGATGGATGGAGCCCTGTCATTTCGATAAGGAGGCCGCCAAGTTCCTGCTTGAAAGAGCGCAGAACAACGTAGGTCTCATTCTGCCCGGCATGGCGCCCATAAGGGACGTTATGGGCGGCAGATGGCTGTATCAGAACAAGCAGATGTTCAAAGAGCTTAAGGAATTCATGGACGAGTTCCACAAGACCGGCTGCAAGCTCTTCGTTCAGCTGGCCGCAGGCTTCGGCCGTTCCATGGCAGTCAACGACATCATGGTAAAAATGATGCAGAACAAGGCCTTCGGAAAGGTCGGCAAGGCTGTTTTCGATATGGATTACCTTACCGCCTCCGCTTCCGCAACACCCAACCGCTGGGCTGACGGCTGCGATTCCAGACCCTTTACCCGCGATGAGATCCACGAAATGGTCAGAGCCTTTGCCAAGACTGCCAGGATGTGCAAGGATGCCGGCGTCGACGGCGTTGAGATCCATGCAGTCCACGAAGGCTATACCATCGACCAGTTCACTCTCAAGTACGCCAATTTCCGCGAAGACGAATACGGCGGATCCTTTGAAAACCGCTATCGCTTTGCCAAGGAAATCGTCCAGGAGATCAAGTGGGAGTGCGGCGAAGACTATCCGGTTTCTCTCCGTTACTCTGTAGTTTCCAAGACCAAGGGCTTCCGCCAGGGCGCTGTCCCCGGTGAAGAATACGTAGAAGCCGGGCGCGATATGGAAGAATCCGAAGAGGCTGTAAAGTTCCTGCAGGATGCCGGCTACGATATGCTCAACTGCGACAACGGAACCTACGATGCCTGGTACTGGGCTCATCCGCCACAATACATGCCCAAGAACTGCAACCTGGAGGACGTTGCCCATATTCGCAAGTTCTGCGATATTCCTGTTGCCTGTGCAGGTAAAATGGAACCGGAAGTTGCGGCTCAGGCCATTGCAGAAGGCAGGATCGACGCCATGGCAGTCGCTCGCCAGTTCCTGGTGGATCCGGAATGGGTCACCAAGCTGATGGAAGGCAGAGAAGAGGACATCAAGCCCTGTATCCGCTGCCACAACGCCTGCTTCAACCTTGCCAAGTACGGCAATACTCCCAACATCCAAAGCCTTGATGACTCTCTCCACATGGCACGCTGCGCCATTAACCCGGTGACCATGCATACCAACAAGTACAAGATCGTCCCCACCAGACGTCCCAAGACCATTGCCATTATCGGCGGCGGTATAGGCGGCATGGAGGCAGCTCTTGTTCTTAAGCAGAGAGGTCACAACCCTATTATTTACGAAAAGACCGACAGACTGGGCGGTATGTTCATCAATGCCGCCGCTTTCTCCTTTAAGGAGGCAGATAAGGAGCTTATCGAGTGGTACAGAAGAGAGATCGCAAAGCAGAATATTCCCGTAAACTTCAATATTGAGGTCAAGGATCCCGCAACTCTCGGCGCTGATGAAGTAATAGTCGCCACCGGCGCTGTGCCTAAGAAACTGCCTGTTCCCGGCTTTGATACAGCCATCGGTGCGGTTCAGTTCCTTTCCGGAGAAAAGACTGTGGGTGATAACGTCATTATCGTCGGCGGCGGCCTTACCGGATGCGAAATTGCCTATGAACTCACCCTTCAGGGCAAGCATCCTGCTATCATTGAAATGAAGGAAGACCTTATTGCGGTCCCCGGCGTCTGTCTGGCCAACTCCTCCTTCCTGAGAGAATATTTCCAGTTTAAGAAGGTCCCCGTCTACCTCAACACCAGGATCGCCGAGATCCGCGAGAAGGGTGTTACCGTTACCGGTCCCGACGGCAAGAACTTCGACCTTGAGGGCGATGACGTCATCGTTTCCGTAGGCTATGCTCCCGCTCCTTTGGTGAAGAAAGAAGACCGGAAAAAGCTGGGCTCTAACATTCACTTTGTAGGCGACTGCAGCGCCGTAGGCAATCTGCGTTCTGTAATCTGGGGCGCATGGGACGTTGCCATGAAACTGTAGCAGTATTCAAAATATAAAGTATAGTCAGGCAGTCCGGACATAAGTTCCGGGCTGCCTTGCTTTTTGTAGACCTCAATACCTTGCAAGTCTGCGGTTTATATGATATTATCCATAAGTTATGGAAACGGAAAAG
>JAKSSR010000101.1 GCA_024402995.1 Clostridia bacterium
ATTGCCTTTATTTCTGAGTTTTTAAATTCCCGTCAACTCCCAGGGACGAACGTCGTGAGTGAAGTCCTCATGATCTTTTCCACCCTGGATATATTCTTCGGTGTTGCTGTGGATATAGTCGATGTTATCCTGGGAAAGCTTGCGGACCACTCTGCCTGGAACACCTACGAAGAGGCTTCCGTCGGGGACGATCTGTCCTTCCATGACCAGTGCACCGGCGGCTATGATGCAGTTATTACCTACCTTGCATCCGTTGAGAAGTGTTGCATTAAGGCCTATTACACAGTCGTCGCCGACAGTAGCACCGTGGATAACGGCTCCATGACCTACGGAAACATTTTTGCCTATGGTTACGGGGAACTGCTCGTTGGTGTGAATGACAACATTATCCTGAATATTGCTGTTTTCGCCGACGCTTATCGAGTTTGTGTCAGCTCTGAGGACTGCCCCGTACCAGACAGAAGAGCCCTTATCCAGGCGGACGTTGCCGACTATGGTTGCGTTGTCTGCAATGAAGCTGCAGTCCATGAGGCGTGGTATATTTTCCTTAAATGTGCGTACCATTTTTTCCTCCCTGAGTTAATTCTACGGTCAGTATATCACATGGATACCAGCTTTTGAACTACTGCGTTTCCGATTTCTTCGCAGTGGGCTGCTCCTCCAAGATCCGGTGTAAGGGGTGCTCCGTCTACCAGTACTGCTTCAATGGAGGAAATGACCTTGCGTCCCCAGTCTTCATGACCGAAGAAATCGAGCATCTGGGCTGCGGACCAGATGGAGGCCAGAGGACTTGCAATACCCTTGCCCGCAATATCCGGAGCGGAACCGTGAATAGGTTCAAACATGGAGGGGAATTTTCTTTCCGGATTCAGGTTGGCCCCTGCGGCAAGGCCCATACCTCCTGAAATGGCGGCGCCAAGGTCGGTGAGGATGTCTCCGAAAAGGTTGGACGTGACGACCACCTGGAAACGCTTGGGATCCTTGACCATGAACATGGCAGCTGCGTCTACCAGAAGGGAGTGAGTTTCAACGTCGGGATATTCTGCGCTGATCTCCGCAAAGATCTTGTCCCAGAAAACCATGGAATAGTTGAGAGCGTTGCCCTTGCTGATGCTTGTAACGCTTTTGCCTTCTTTTCTCGCAAGCTCAAAGGCGTAGCGCATAATGCGCTCGCAGCCTTTTCTTGTGAAAATGCCCTTCTGAATGGCGGTTTCTTCGGGAGTTCCTACCTTTTCAAAACTGCCGTCTCCGGCATATTCGCCTTCGGAGTTTTCGCGTATGAAGATCATATCGATGTCTTCGCGCTTTACGTCCTTAAGTGGGCAGGGGGCGCCTTTGAGAAGCTTGACGGGACGCAGATTGACGTACTGGTCGAAACCCTTTCTTATGACAAGGAGCAGGTCGCGCAGGGAAATATGGTCTGGAACTCCGGGAAAGCCTGCGGCGCCCATGTATATGGCATCGAATTTCGCCAGCTGCTCCATACCGTCTTCGGCCATCATTCTGCCGTTTTTCAGATAGTATTCGCAGCCCCAGGGAAAGTATGTGAAGTCGAAGCGGAAGCTTCCGTCCAGCTCTGCGGTCTTATTGAGGACCTTGACGCCTTCGGCTATGACTTCGGGGCCTATGCCGTCGCCGGCGATCACTGCAATTTTATATTCTGTCATTGGAAATATACCTTCTTTCTCTGGCTGTAATTATACAACGATACTGCAAAATGTGGTATAACATTAGTGTTGATTCTTAGATAGGAGAATAAAATGATCGATAAATATTGGATTATTGCTTTTTTTATAGCATGGAACCTTGTGGTCATGATCGTGTACGGCATTGATAAGCTCAAGGCAAAGAAAGGCGCATGGAGAATCCCGGAAAAGACCCTCATCGGCCTCGCTCTTCTCATGGGAGCTACCGGCGCTCTTCTCGGAATGAAGTTCTTCCGCCACAAGACAAAGCACAAGCTGTTCACCATCGGTGTCCCTGTTTGTTTCGTTATCAACGTTCTCGTTATTGTCGGTATAATTTATCTCGGGAGCAAAGCCTAATGAAAAATTACTTAGCTATTCTGCTTGCTTTGACACTGACCGTCTCTCTCGGCGCCTGCGGCTCCAAGCAGACTCCAGGTGAGTCTGAAGTATATGAAGAGACTCCCCGGCAGGAGGAAATTTCCTTCGTCCCCGTAGTCTCTGCCGTTGCAGAAACCAAGGAAAACGCGGAGGTCGTAGAGGAATCCAGACCTGAACCTGTTGAAATATACTGGGAACCGGAAATTACCCTTTCCACAGATAACGCCATTCAGGGCGACGCAATTGCGGTGCGCATTGAAATGAACTCTGAAAAGGGCATGCCTGAGATCGAAACAGGTCTGGGCGAAGCCTTTTTCCTCCCGGCTGAGAGCGAAAGCGCAGACGGCGAGGCTTACGTTGCCTACGTTCCCGTCTGGTATGCTCAGGAACCCGGAGATTACACCGTAGACGTTACTGCCGGAGAATATAAAGAAAGCTTTACGGTCAGCATAGGTCCCGCTGAATTCACGGAGCAGCATATGACCATTTCCTCCTCCACCGTTGCGTCCACCACCGGAGACGACGCCAATGCTGATTACGCAGAGAAGGTCAAGAGCCAGTTCCACACCCACGACGACGAAAAATATTGGGAAGGTCTGTTTATCCAGCCTGTTGACGCCCGAGTCAGCACGGAATTCGGACTTTACCGTTATACAAACGGAAGCACTACGGCTAAGCGCCACACGGGCATAGATCTGGCCGCTGCGGCCGGAACTCCCGTACCCGCCAGCAACAGAGGCCGCATCGTATTTGCCGGAGAGGTCATCATGACCGGCAACACTGTCATCATTGAGCACGGCGGCGGACTTAAGACCTACTACCTGCATATGTCTGAGATCGACTGCGAGGTTGGCCAGATGGTAGAGCAGGGGGATATTATCGGTCTCGTAGGCTCCACCGGCTATTCCACCGGGGCTCATCTCCATTTTGAGGTCCGCATCGGAGAATACGCCATCAATCCCTGGCGCCTTTTCGACGGCACCAGCACCATTTACCAGTGGGAAGAATAAAATGAAAATAAACGGTCTTCAAAAACTTACTTTACTTGATTTCCCCGGGAGGACGGCCTGCACAGTCTTTCTTGCCGGCTGCGATTTCCGCTGTCCCTTCTGCCACAATTACGAGCTTACCGATTCTTCTGCCGACGTGGTCATGGAAAGCGAAGAACTGCTTGAGTTCCTCAAGGGAAGAGTTGGGCGCCTTGACGGCGTTGCCTTTACCGGCGGAGAGCCTACCATGAGAAAGGATCTGCCTGAACTTCTGAAGGATGTAAAAAGCCTGGGCTTTGAAACCAAGCTGGATACTAACGGCAACAATCCCAAAGCACTGAAGCTGCTGCTGGATCAACATCTTGTGGATTACGTTGCCATGGACGTAAAGAACAGTCCCCAGCTTTATCCCCTTACTGCAGGAGTCGAAAAAATAAATATTGATAATATTACCGAAAGTCTTGAGCTTCTTAAAAACAGCGGCGTGGACTATGAATTGCGTACAACAGTAGTGGATCAGCTGCACAATGAGGAGTCCTTTAAGGCCATCGGCCCCTGGATCGCAGGCGCCCCCCGCTATTTTCTCCAGGCTTTCGCGGACAGAGAAACCGTGCCTTTTCAGGGCTTCTCGGCTCCGTCCGGAGAAAAAATGGAAGAATACGCACGCATAGTCAGACCCTTTGTGGCTGATGTACAGCTGCGCGGAATATAACACAACATTTAGGGGCCTTAAAATTTTGAGGACCCCATATATTGACAACGGCCTCCCCCTATGCTAACATTTATTTGCGCGGAAAACTCCGCGTTTTGTTAGCATTTACGGAGGTTTTTTAATGTACCAGGTAGTAAAAAGAGATGGTAAAGCGGTAGACTTTAACATCAAAAAAATCAGCGATGCAATTACCAAGGCATTCAATGCTCTTGATAAAGAATATCATCCCAGCGTTATCGATATGCTGGCTCTTCGCGTCACCTCTGACTTTGCCCTCAAGGTAAAGGACGAAAAGGTCACAGTTGAAGACATTCAGGACTCCGTTGAAAAGGTCCTGTCCGAATCCGGCTACGCAGACGTTGCAAAGGCCTACATTCTCTACAGAAAGCAGAGAGCAAAGGTCAGAAGCGTCTCCGAAACCATGCTGGACTATAAGAATCTTGTAGATAACTATCTCAAGATCGCAGACTGGAGAGTTAAGGAAAACTCCACCGTCACCTATTCCGTAGGCGGCCTCATCCTCTCCAACTCCGGCGCTATTACCGCCAACTACTGGCTGTCCGAGATCTACGACGACGAAATCGCAGAAGCTCACCGTTCCGCAGCCATCCATCTCCATGACCTTTCCATGCTTACCGGCTACTGCGCAGGCTGGAGCCTTAAGCAGCTCATCAAGGAAGGTCTGGGC
>JAKSSR010000102.1 GCA_024402995.1 Clostridia bacterium
TGTATTTCGGACCCTATTACCTGTTTGAAACGAACATCAAGGGCTGGAGATTCCCGGCAATTCTGGTGGGCTTTATTGTGAATTACGCTGCTTACTTTGCCGAGATCTACAGAGGCGGCATTGAAAGTATGCCCGTCGGTCAGTATGAGGCTGCCAAGGTACTGGGCTATACCAAGAGCCAGACCTTTATGCGCATCATTCTTCCCCAGGTCGTAAAGCGCATTCTCCCCAGCATTACCAACGAAATGATCACTCTTGTCAAGGATACCTCTATGGCCTTTACTCTGGCCTATCAGGAGGTTTTCTCCCTTGCCAAGCAGATCTCCGCATCCCAGACCAGCTTTATGCCTTTCCTCATTGCTGGCGTGTTCTACTTTGTGGCAAACTATGTGGTAGCATATGCAATGGAAAGAGTCGAAAAGTCCATGCAGTATTACAGATAGGAGGGTCGCCATGGTTTTACTCAGTGCAAAAAACGTAAAAAAATCCTTTGGCAGTCTCCAGGTACTCAAGGGCCTCGATCTCGAAGTCAGCCGCGGTGAAGTCGTTTCCATCATCGGGCCTTCAGGTTCAGGTAAATCTACGCTTCTCCGCTGCCTCACCGGTTTGGATACTGCAGACAGCGGCGACATAACCATCAACGGTTCGGTAGGTCTTGTCTTCCAGCAGTTCAATCTTTTCCCTCATTGGAGCGTTCTGCGCAACCTTATGGATCCGCAGCTGATAGTCGGAGGAAAAAGCAAAGCTGATGCGGAGGCTACTGCAAGAGAAATGCTTGCAAAGATGGACCTGGCCGACAAGGCCGATGCTTATCCCTGTCAGCTTTCGGGAGGACAGCAGCAGCGTGTGGCCATTGCCAGAGCTCTCTGCATGTCCCCGGACGTCCTCTTCTTTGACGAACCCACCTCAGCCCTTGACCCGGAGCTTACCGGTGAGATCCTCAGGGTAATCCGTCAATTGGCAGAGCAGGACATGACCATGGTCATCGTCACTCATGAAATGGCCTTCGCCAGGGGAATATCCGACAAGGTCTGTTTTATGGAGAAGGGTACCTGGCTTGCGACCGGCAGCCCCGAAGAGATTTTCGAAAAAACAGAACATGAGAGGATCCGGAATTTCATCAGCACTCTGAATCAGGATTTCTAAATCTTAGCATGGCGTGAAAATGCCATGCTTTTTATTTGCCAGACTATTGATTTACTTTGGCAGAGGTGGTAAATTATTGCAGTTATGAAAAAGATATTTGCAGAAAAAAACTTATTTATCCGCGTCGCCATCGGCTTTGCACTCGGAATCGTTCTGGGCTTTGCAGCACCAAATTTTTCGATTTCCGCAAAGTTTGTAGGTGATGCCTACCTTAACCTCATCAAAATGATGATCATACCGGTGGTCATTACCGCGGTATTCTGCGGTATTGCCAACATAGGCGACCGCAAGCTTCTCAGGCAGATCGGTCTTAGGACCATTCTCCTCTACATGGTAATGTTTATCGCTTCCTCGGTCATATCTCTCGGTATTGCCAATATCATAAGGCCCGGTCTAGGAACAGTGTTTGAGAATATGCCCGTCTATGAGGGAGAGGTCACCACTCCTACGGTTGCATCTTTCTTCGGCAATATTATTCCCGCCAACATAGTCAAAGCCGCTGCTGACGGAAGTACGGTATCCCTCATCATTTTCACCATGGTCTTTGCCATTGCGGCCCTTGCGGTAGGTGAAAAGGGCAAGCCTGTTATCAGCTTTATGAACAGCCTCAACGATGCCTTCCGCAAGATGCTCAGCTACTTCATGGAGGTTTCTCCTCTGGGCGTCATGTCCCTAATGGCATTTGCCGTGGCTAAGTACGGCGCAGGTATTTTCGGCGCTCTGGCCAAGTACATCGGTACATGCTGGCTTGCCTGTTTTGCGGCATTCTTCATCGTAATGATGCTGCCCAGCTGCCTCTACGCCAAAGTCCCCGCAGGAAAATTCCTCAAGGCTTTCGGAAAGATCGCCCTGGTCACCATGTCTACAACGTCTTCCGCGGCGACCCTGCCCACCACCATCCGCGTAAGCATCGAGGATCTGGGTGCGCCTGAAGCTGTAAGCAATTTCACTCTTCCGCTGGGCTGTACCATCAATATGCTTGGCGGCGCCTGCAGCTTCTGCTGCCTCGCCACCTTTGTCTCCGACTTCTACGGTGTGCATTTTTCCTTCGGGACCATCGTTTCCCTCATCTTCGCCGCAATGCTGCTGAACATGGCAGCTCCCGGGATACCCGGAGGCGGGATCGTTCTCGGAGCGTCCTTCCTGAGTCTTCTCGGACTTCCTCTTGATCTTATGGGCCCCATCGCAGGCTTCTACCGTCTCCTTGACATGATCTTCACCACCATGAACGTTGAAGGTGATGTGGCGGCAAACCTGATAATAGCAAAGAGCATAGAGAAAAAATAAGCACAAAAAAACCGGACATTGAGATCCGGTTTTTTATTTGTATTAAAGGTCCTCTTCGCCGGGAATGTCGTCAAGGTCGGCGTTGACCAGAAAATCTCTCAGCTTCTTGGCTTCATAGGAGGTGAGTCGCACTCCGCGGGTCATTTTCTCGTGCTCCGGAGACCAGTCCCGTATGTCGAACTTGGCCTTGTTGCCGTTCCAGGAGACCAGGTTGATCTCCTTGGACCATCCTGAGGGAGACTGACTCATTGCTCCAAGGCTTCTGAGGATCCTGAAATTGAAATCAGAAGCATTGCTGCTTCCGGCAAAGCTTTCGGGAGTTTCAAAGACTTCTTCGGAAGAGGGAAGGGGAGACTTATATGTATTATCCATTGTGATCCTTTCCGGTTCATTTCATGAACACCAGGCCCCCGCCTGCAGAAAGTTTACAGTATTATGTCATATATGGCAAATAATGTCAATTTATTTTTCAAATAATACCAGTTTTGTTTGTTAATTCGTTGACAATCTTTTTTTTAGAGGTTACTATCTAGTTGTACTTATTTCTCTAATTGTATTAGGAGGTTAGTTTTCTCATGGAAAAGAAAAGTACTCGCACAGCCTACCTGATCGCCATTGGTGTCGTTATTGCACTGCTGGTGGTCCTGGCAATCTCCTTCAATGGCCGTCCCATCATCATCGACGGTGCTGAGACTCCCTTTGCTGGAACATTCTGGTCCCTTCTTCCCCCGATCGTAGCAATTGCTCTTGCTTTGATCTCCAAGGAGGTTTACTCCTCCCTGTTCTTCGGTTGTCTGGTAGGAGCTCTGCTCTACACCCAGTTCAATCTCTGGGACGCTCTTGTCGCTCTCGTCGGCGCAGACTACGGTATCATCTCCGTTCTCGCAGACAGCTATGACATGGGTATCATCGTCTTCCTTGTCGTTCTCGGCATCATGGTCGACCTCATGAACAAGGGCGGCGGTTCCGAAGCATTCGGACGCTGGGCTACAGAAAAGGTCAAGACCCGCGGCGGCGCACAGCTGATGACAATGCTCCTGGGTGTGCTCATCTTCGTAGATGACTATTTCAACTGCCTCACCGTCGGCGCAGTCATGAGACCTGTTACCGAATCCCACAAGATCTCCAGAGCAAAGCTGGCTTACGTCATTGACGCCACTGCTGCTCCTGTCTGCATGATCGCTCCCGTTTCCTCCTGGGCTGCTGCTGTTTCCGGCTATGTAAACAGCGATTCCGTAGGCGGTTTCGAAATGTTCTGCAAGCAGATCCCCTACAACTATTACTGCATCCTGACTCTGGTTATGATCGTGGTTATTTCCCTCAGAAATATCGACTACGGTCCCATGCTCGAGCATGAATACAATGCTCAGGTCAAGGATGACCTGTTCACCACTCCCGAAAGACCCTTCGCAGGCGCTGACGATTACGAAAAGCCCACCGGCGGTCAGAAGACTTCCGTTGCAGACCTTATCGTTCCCGTTGTCGTTCTTATCGCAGCATGCGTCTTCGGTATGGTATACTCCGGCGGCATCCTGGACGGCGCAAGCTTCATCGACGCATTCTCCGATGCTGACGCTTCCGTCGGTCTTTCCATCGGCGGCCTCATCGGCGTTATCTTCACCTTCATTTACTTCTGGCTCCGCGGCACCATCGGCTTCAGCAAGAGCTTTGAATCCGTACCTCAGGGCTTCATTCAGATGGTATCTCCCATCCTGATCCTGACCCTTGCCTGGACTCTCTGCTCCTTCACCAGATACGCTATGTACTCTGCAGACTTTGTTTCCGCAGCTCTGGCAGGCGCAGGCGCACTGAAGCAGTTCCTGCCCGCAGTCATCTTCATCATCGGCGCAGCCATCGGTTTTGCTACCGGTACCTCCTGGGGCACCATCGGCATCATGGCACCTATCATCGTTGCAGTATTTGACTACGACGTAGAACCCACTCTCTGTGT
>JAKSSR010000103.1 GCA_024402995.1 Clostridia bacterium
GCGGAGCGTTTTCCCATGGCAGATGAACTAATCGTCTGTGATCTTACTGACATCAAATCTTCAATTACTCTTACAGAAAATGACTATTGCGTCATAATGACTCCGGACCATGCTTTTGATTATGATCTTCAGAATCAGGTTTTAAGAGGCGATTTTGCATATGTCGGGGTTATCGGCAACGCCAAGAAGGCCCCCGAAGTGCAGCAGAAGCTCAGAGAAGCAGGCGTCAGTGATGAAGCAATCAGCCAGATTCACACTCCGGTCGGTCTCGACCTTCACTGCGCAACTGTTGAAGAAATTGCGCTTTCCATTGCTGCTCAGCTTGTTTTGTGCAGAGCGCAGAATAGAGAAGAAAAATAAGGGGGATCCTGCTATGACTTTAATGGAAAAGGTCCTTAAGGCTGCGGAGCCTCATATAAAGGACAAAGGCATTACCGTGACGGACGGAGTTGCCGGTCTTAATTTTGCCGGCGTTCAGCTCAGCAACGGCAACTGCCACTTCGTTTACATGATGCGCGAAACCCTTCCTTCCGGAGACCTCATCTTCCCTTATGCTCCTGCGATGATAGGAAAGGATGCCTGGGAGGTTGCCCAATGGGCTCTTACCGGTGCCGAAGACCTTCAGAGAAGTTTCGGCGTTGCAGTTCTCAACGCATGTTCTCCATACTTCAGAGATCCTGAATTTACGGGACTCCGCGAGAATCCCAGGGAACATGTTCTGAGCTCTTCTCAGTATTACAATGGTCCAGGCAAGGACAGCGGAAGATTTGATTTTTACGATGACGTCTCAAAAGAAGATGTTCTCGGTGTCGTCGGTTATATGCCTCCCATAGTAAACAAGTGGAAGGACAAAGTGAAGGAACTCATCGTTTTCGACCGTGTCGTCGATATGCAGGGAAGGGTTGAGGGCTATACCGTGACTCATCTTACGGAGGAAACGAATATTCTCCCCAGATGCACGCTCGTCACCGTCACAGGAACCAGCATGATCAATCATACGACAGACGATATCCTTTCGTACTGCACCAATGCTCGGGATGTGCTGCTTACCGGTTTTTCCCTTCCTTTCTACCCTGAAGCATACGTTGGAAGCGGAATCGGGGCCCTGAGCTGTGTCTATTTTGAACCCGACAGCGCCGCTCTCTTCAAGCCTCTTTCTCTTGCCGCGGGAAGAGATCTGGTCCACACTTACGGCCACGGAGTATATCTGAGAATAGCCGAAAGGAGATATTAATGTCAGCCGGAATTGAGTGCCAGGCATCGGCTTGCAAAAGTGCATCGCATATACTAGCTAATGCTCCCGCAGAGCAGAGGAGCATCGCTCTTCGCTTTATGGCGGAAGAACTTCGAAATTCAGAAAATGAGATATTGAAGGCAAACAGCCTTGACGCTGAAAGAGCGAAGAAACTTGACCTTGAAAAAAAACGAATCGCGATTCTTACGATAGACAGTTCGGATATATCATCCATGGCAGATTTTTTCGAGACGGTAGCTTCCTACGAGGATATCGCCGGAAAAGAACTTACTCGCATTGAAAAAGAGGACGGCTGCGTCATTTCAAAGCGTCTCGTTCCTCTTGGCGTTCTTTTCATGATCTCAGAGGCCCGTCCCAGCGTTCTCTGCGATACGTCGGCAATCTGTCTTCGGAGCGGAAACGCGTTGCTATTTCAGAGCAGCGCAAACAGCGCGAATACAGATTGCGCAGTAGCTGCTTCGCTGAGAAGGGCAATGAAAAGAGCTCAGCTCCCGGAAGACTGCATCACAATTCTTTCCGATACTTCACATGAAGCAGCGTACAGAATCTCACAGTTGGCGAACCAAATAGATCTTGTATGCGTAAGAGGAGGCTACGGGGCTCTTGCTGACATAAAGAAAAACGCCATAGTCCCCGTCATCGGAGCCGGGCCGGGAAATTGTCACGTATACGTTGAAAAAAGCGCAAATCCTGAAATGGCAAGGGATATCGTTCTGAACAGCAAAGTTCCCAGACCTCTTGCGTGCAATGCGGCAGAAACTCTTCTGTTAGACAGAGGATTGAGCAGCAAGGTTATATCCATGTTGCTTGATTCGCTTTATGAAGCAGGCATTACCCTTCATGGAAGCGAGGAGTTATCTTCGGTATTCAGTTATATCTTGCCTGCAAATGAAAAAGATTATCTTTATGAGTATTTTGCTCCCGAAATGGCTGTAGCGCTCGTTTCAGATATTGAGGAGGCAATCTTCCATATCAACCGCTGCAGAACGCCTCATACAGAGGTCATCGTGACGGAGGATGAGTCCGCGGCAAAGCATTTTACGGAAAATGTCGAAGCAAATGCCATCGGAGTCAACGCTTCGACAAGGCTCACCGATGGTATGTTTTTTGAACTCGGCGGAGAGATCGGCATTAGTACTCAGAAATATCCTTTCGGAGGACCAATTGGGATCCGTCATCTGATGCAGGAAAAATATTTTGTGTTCGGAAAGGGAACTTTGAGGAAATAATGGCAGAATTATATCCAGATGTGACTGGCTGCAAAAATTTAAGAGGTCTTGGAAAAATCAGGGTCTCGAACGGTAAAACAGTAAAATCCGGACTTTTCCTACGCTCCGGCGAGCTGAGTCACATGACGGCGAATGATTACAAAAAGCTTCCGCAGATAGGACTGGTTATCGATCTTCGGGGTGATGCTGATCGGCTTGCTGCTCCGGATGTTCTTCCGGAAGGCTCGAAATATCTGAATTTTGCCGTAGAGAATCCTTCTCAGAGCAGGTTTGCTTCCGGAGAAGAAGCAATCGATAAGAAAATTGAAAAGATGGTCTCTTCGGCAAAGGAAAAGAAATCAACAGTTCTGCAGGACACAGGATATTCCGCTCTGTCTCGTGACAAAAAAATAGAAGCTTATTTCAAAACTCTTTCAAATAATGATTTCCAGAAAGCTCTTGTTTCTATAATCACTGAAATATCAGGAAATGCTGGACATGCCGTCATATGGCATTGCTCTGCCGGAAAAGACCGGACGGGTATATTGTCTGCCGTTTTACTCAGCCTCCTTGGTGCATCTGAAGAAGATATCGTTTCTGATTATCTGATATCTGATCTTTCGTGCAGAGAGGACAGAGCTCTTGCAGAGCGACTTGCATCAAAATACACAGATGATGAAGATATCATATCTGAAATATCAAACCGTTTTGGTGTGGTACCTGCCTGGATAGAGGCTATCCTTTGTGAACTTAAACGTGCCGGTGGCGCGAAAGCATACTGTCTATCCCTCGACGGTTTGACTGAAGAGCTTATCAGGTCATTCATTATGATATCCATTGAGTAGCATGCGATATGCGCAAGATGGCATTATCGCAGTGAATGCTCTTCATATTTCTCCCTACAATACTGCTGTAGCTTTGCGGCAGTATTTATTTGCAGGCAAACCTGGACAATCCAGTTTAAGGAACAGCTTCTCCGACAAACAGAATCTTGATCGGCCGTTCTTTCCAGCCCAACTCATTCAGACAGCGGACAAAAGACCGCAGCGGTTTTCAGCGACTTCTTCTGTATGGCATTTGAAACCTTCCTGTTCAAAAGCATGCCGGACCCAGTCACGGACCTCTTCAACATATGCTTTCTCTGTATAGTGTCCTTCAATATTTATAAGGGTCGTGATATCTCTGAGTATGTTTGACTTGTTGGAAGCAATAAATGCACGAATAATTCCGGTAAAATCCATAGGCATTTCACAATAATATCTTTTGAAGAATAAGATTATACTAACCAAAAAATTTGTAATTTAATCATTGTTTTATAATAAATTCAATATAAAAAACATAAATAATATTAACTTGCAAATATTGTATACAATTCTAGCAGCATACCGACAAACTTGAACATAACACCCGAAAGGGTGTTTTTATATTGAATTGATATTTTGTGATGGTAAAATGAATCTGTGATATTACATGTTAATCTTTTGAAAGGAGAAATATATGGAAATCAAAAAGGCAGCCATGGCGGGTACTCTGGAATCCAGCGACGCCATGGTAACAGTAGAGCCTTCCGAAGGCGGGATCCAGCTTGATCTGACCAGCAGTGTCATGAACCAGTACGGCCGCCAGATCAAGGCCACAGTTCTTGAGACTCTCAAGCGTCTTGAGGTTAAGGACGCAAAAATTTCCGTTAACGATCATGGTGCTTTAGACTGCACATTGAAGGCAAGAGTCGAAGCTGCAGTATTCAGAAGCTGCGATAAGTCTGAAGCAGGTATTCCCTGGGGAGGTATGATCAGATGAGCATTCCAAGACCAAAGCCCGAAAGATTCAGACTCAGAAGAACAATGATGTTCATGAGCTCCCAGAAGC
>JAKSSR010000104.1 GCA_024402995.1 Clostridia bacterium
CCCCCATAACATTCCGCTCGGAAATTTTGATGGCAAAAATCCGTTTTTGAGTGTCCTGCGGGTATTGACATTATTCCAGAAATCCTGTATATTCTTCTCGAAGCCCGATGTTTGCATGGCTCCCGGAGTTATTAGATAAGCCGGCAGTCCAGCAATTTCCGAGCTTCTTTTTTTATCGTAATACAACCTTCTCGCATAAGAGAAAAGGGAAGGTAATCAGCGCAGCCTCCCGTCAGCCGGAGGTAAAACCGCCAAAACCTTCCCTTGATTACACAGAGAGAAGACTTCTGGCTGCTGACAGGATGGGAAAACGAAAATGAAGCGACAGCGTACGCAGTTGGAGAGGTAAATAACTCGTCCAATGCTACTGCCGCCGATCCTACACGCACTCGTATCGACGGAGTTGACGCTATCGTTTCTAACCACTCTCTAGCCGGCGTGGCCACAGAAAGACCTACGACTTCATCATCGGCAATCTATAGCTCTCACTCAATTTTCCCTTTTGAAATGATGTTCAAAAACGAAATGCCGTAGCCCGCGAGCACCGCCCAACGGCAGTCGCTGAAGTATCGTATGACGATGACGGCACCGGCAACCATGATGCAAGTCCACACGACCGTTGTAAAAAGCGTCAGACCCATCCCCCTTGTGGAGACGTTTTGCAGACTTCCGATGATCTGCGCCCATCCGAAAAGCCCGATGACCCATAGCACGGCGAACACGATAATAAACTTTAACATGTAGTATCCTCCTTCTTCATTTTTCATCACAATTCAAGCGCATCAGTATTCCGCTCTGTCACTATGCGTCAGGTTGTATTGGCGAAGCGCATCTTCATACTGCTGAATTTGTTTTTTGCAGAATCGCCGGTACTCGCTCACGCTCATATCGTTTTTCTCCGCTTCCTCTTTCAGTTCCTTATCAAACTGTGATAGCGACAGAAAATAGGACGCCTTCCGTTCTGCAGCTTTGGCCGCCTTGAGTCTTTCTTTGTCTTCATCAATTTTGGGTAAATCTTCTTGCGGGTCAGTTTCAGAAGAATTTCTTACTGTGGCATCCGTTGCGGGCGGACAGTCCTCAAGGAGATTTTTCTTTTGCAGGTTCGTCTTCCCAACATTATAGAAGACAGTTCCCCAAAGAATTGCCGCGCCTCCCTTTGACTGGTTATTGGTTAGCATCATAAACCCGAACCACACGACGAAAGTTACAATAATACATAGCCGTCTATACTTCTTTGAACTGATGGGCGTTGTCCTTGTAAGTGAAAAAGCGATGGGGAAAGTACCATACAGAAATAGTGTGATGATCAAGCTGATCAAAATATATCCCATTGTGTTTACCTCCTTTTCTGCCGTCATCATAGCATAATAATTTCCTCAAAATGTCGCCTGCCATGCGACACAGGAATTATTTTTTCTGCTATTCTATAGATGTCGCTTGTGATGCGACAGAAAGTCCTTTATACTTAATTTTATGGAGGGGATAATCTTGAAGAATGCCGATCTGCTGCCGCAGTTGGATGAGTTTGTCAATGAGAATTACTGCGAACCTGAAGATATCCGATATTCGCTTACAAGCAAGTACCTTTTTCAAGGGGAAGATATCTCCGGTAATTTGGACAAGTTTCTGGATGCAGCTCCGGCGAAGGAGACGTTTTCCGAGCGCATCTCCCGTCTCATGTACGAGCGCAGTTTGAGTTCCGTGGATGTCTACAACGATCTCGGCATGGATCGTCGGCACTTTTCCAAGATCCGCACCGACAAGAACTACCAGCCGAGCAAGCGCACGGCAATCCTCTTTGCCTTTGCACTCAAGCTGAATCTGAAGGAGACGAAGGAGCTGCTCGACTCGGCGGGTTTTGCTCTGTCGCATAGCAATAAGCAAGATCTCGTCGTGGAGTTCTTTATCGAGAATAAGATATACGACCTGATGCTGCTCAACGAGATGCTCGCCGAGCGAGATCTGCCGCTGCTGCTGAAATGCGACTAACAGTAAGGCAATAAAAAACCGAGAGCTTCGCGGGCTCCACCCTAAATAATCAGGGAAGGCTACCAACTCTCTCGGCTGATATAAGTGTCGCAAAAAGCTTTGCCCGTTGTCAATAGTCCTGATATCTTGAAAGATGGGCCGGAATTATTATTTATGCGGAGGAAATGACAAATGAAGGAGCCAATCCCGAAACCCATAATAAGAATGTGCAACCATTGTTGGCATTGGGATCGAAAGGGGCCTCCGATATGCGAAGTGTACGAGAACGGGATACCGCTAGACTACTGGAAGGCGTCAATAGAGGAGAAGCCGTGTCCGCAATTCGAGGAGAAGCCGTACACCCCGCCAGCGGAGTGGTTGAAGATCATCGACGAGCTGGAATAACTTTTGGCGCAGGAGCAAAAGAAAGAATAGATATAGAGGTGACCAACATATGAGAAGAAAATACTTTAACATTTTTCTTTCGCTTGTGCTTTTGCTTTTAGTGCTTGCGGGATGCGCGGATGACACCGACGCTCAAGCAGCACCATCTTCCGCAGCACAGCCTCCAGTCATTGTAACCGGTGAAACGACCTCAAGAGGTACTCCCATTGTGGACACAGGAGCGTCCGAGTTCGATCCTTACGCTGTCGAGATGTTTGATACCCCGGAGTCATCCTGCTTCTCCGAGGTCGGATATGATAGTTATTACGAAATTCTCGTGGTGACATTCCGGGACTCCGGCGCAACCTACCTATACCTTGATTTCCCGGAAGACGAGTGGGATTGCTTTATCGATGCGGATTCACTGGGCGGGTATTACAACTCATACATCAAGGGCAATTACGAATGTGATAAAGTGGGATAGTATGCCAATCCTTGTTTTGAAAACGATGAATAAAACCTTCTAAATACTAAAAAGGACGGAAAAGTAACATGAAGACAAAATGGTGGAGATACATTCTGGCAATCGTTACCTTTTTGATTGCTGATACCGTGATCCCTGTTCTATTTGGATTAGTATGGAGTATAACTAGCCTTTTTAGCCCCGAATACTATCGCTCTTCTCCTTCGTGGACCCTACTTGTTTCAACTATAATTGGCACATACGCCGCCATTGCTTTAGCTGATTATATTGTTCAACATTCACCCAAATTTATTATCATAATGTGTACTGTTGTCGCGGTCGTTTCGATAGCTGTTGGCGTATGGAACTATGCGTTAGGTAACGCACAGTTAATAAATATGATTTCAATGCTTGTTCACGGTATTGTTGCTATAGGTTATGCCATTTGGCGTGCCACGACTATTTCATCTAACGAAGGCAATCACCACTCTGAACCAATACCCTGACACAGTTTATGTATTAGCGTGTGATTAATTTCTATGTCCATTGCTTCTATATTTCTAGGGCAGAAAAGAGGATGTATGAAAACATTGTTTGTATTTACAGCAATCTTCGGATAAGCGTGATATATTTATTGTCACAGCAGATCACGTGTACGCAGTAAGCGCTGACGGATATATGTCAGGTAAAATTTTGTCTGTGGAGGAGATTGAAGAAGATGACAATAACGTCACAGAGTTCTACAAAACAGCTAACGGAAAAGCAGAAATTACTGACGGCCTGCTTCAAAGCATACGGTCTGGACTTGGAGGATACAGTCGGAATAATGCACTTTCTCCGGGAGGCGGAGAAACAGGACAAAGTGCTGGAGTGGATGAGAAGCCATACTACCGCAAGCCGAGGCGAAGTATTAGGGAGCGCCTTACAGATAGCGGGATTGAAATAAACGATGAAGCATCTGACGAAGAGTCGGGTGCTTTTTCTATGACCGCGAACGAGGATATCCGTTACTCCATCGTAACCGTCAAATAGAATAGCGCGCAAATGAAAGGCGGCTCGTTCTGAGCCACCTTTCGCTTAAGTATTCTCTTTGCACGTAGCCGGCGCGTTTCCTGGTGCAAAATGTTTCGCCCAGTCCTTGCAGGTCTTAGCCCGCCTCGGCGCCTCCTTGCAACGCCCGA
>JAKSSR010000105.1 GCA_024402995.1 Clostridia bacterium
AGGAGTACATGAGCCGCCCTCCGGTGGGACAAAGCTCCAATCTCAGCGTCTACGAAACGGAGACTCCCGGAGCTTTCCACTACGCCTACCTTATGCCTGTTGAAGGTTCCGAAAATCTTTACGTGGTTTTCCTTACTGACCAGTCTCCCGCAAGCGGAAGCTACGGCAACGACTTTGACATGTGCATCACTTACTGGTTTAACGGAAAGCAAACAATTCCCGACACGGATCATCTGGAATCTTTTGAAGAAGAACCCTATGAATCGGACTTTGTCTGGTAGGAGTTAAATGATGAAAACACTTGGTTTTATCGGCACCGGAAACATGGCCGGCGCCCTTATAGAAGCGGCGGCAAAGAGCGGAGAATTTGCTTTTCTTCTCTCCAACCGTCATCCGGAAAAGGCTGAAAAATACGCTGCGCTGACAGGAGGGACGGTCACTGGCAATAAAGGCGTCGCTTCCTTGGCAGACATGATTTTCCTCGGTGTAAAGCCTTCGGGGATCGCCGAACTTATGACGGAGATCTCTCCTGTCCTTGCAGAAAGAAAGACTCCATTCGTCCTGGTATCCATGCTTGGGGGCACTAAGCTCGAGGACATTACCGGGCTTGCAGGAGCCGAGTATCCGGTCATCCGTATTATGCCCAATACTCCCGTCGCCATTGGTGAAGGAGTTATTCTCTATGACTGCAATGGCGCGGTCAACAAAGAGGATGAGGAACTTTTCCTCGCTTCCATGAGCCACGCCGGTCTGGTCACTAAAATGTCCGAAAAACTGATCCCGGCGGGAACTGCCCTTACGGGATGCGGCCCTGCCTTCGTGGATCTTTTCATTGAAGCTATGGCTGACGGCGCCGTAGCCTGCGGTATTCCCCGTGACATGGCAACTGAACTGGCCGCAAAAATGACGGCAGGCTCCGCTGCACTGGTACTGGCAAGCGGCAAGAATCCAGAGATCCTTAAAAACGAAGTCTGCTCCCCCGGCGGCTCCACCATTCAGGGCGTTCGCGTTCTTGAAGAAAAGGCCTTCCGCGGAGCGGTGATGGACGCGGTGATCACCGCCTATGAGAAAAATCTGTAAAGGAAAAAGGCTCAAATGTACGAATTGATTCAGTTGGCGGAAAATTCCTTTTATATGGACTGCCCCGCGAAGGTGGGCTTCTTCAGGATCTCGCCGGAAGAAGTGGTCATAATCGATTCCGGCAGCGACAAGGACGCCGGAAAGAAGGTCAAAAAAATACTTGACGCTCAGGGCTGGAAGCTGCAGGCCATTTTCAATACCCATTCCCATGCCGACCACATAGGCGGCAATCAGTATCTGCAGACTCAGACCGGGTGCAGGATCTACGCACCGGGATTGGAATGTTCTTTCACCAATGACCCCATTCTTGAACCAACTGCCCTCTACGGCGGATATGCCTGCGGAGATCTTCACAACAAGTTCCTCATGGCAAAGGAGTCCAAAGCAGAACCGCTGACAGAGGACGTACTTCCCCAGGGCCTTGAAATTATAAGGCTTCCGGGACACAGTTACGATATGGTCGGCTTCCGTACTTCCGACGACGTGGTCTTTCTTGCCGACTGTCTCTCTTCCGCCGAGACCCTGGAAAAGTACAAAATAAGCTATCTCTATGACGTAAAGTCATATCTGGAGACCCTTGCAATGGTAAAGGCCCTTAAGGCAAAAGCTTTTGTTCCTGCCCATGCTCCTCAGACGGAGGATATTGCTCCTCTGGCCCAGCTGAACATTGAGAAAACAGAGGAGGTCATCTCCGGTATTCTCAACATGCTGACTGTCCCCAAAAGCTTTGAAGATCTGCTTACGGAGGTCTTTGATACCTACGGCATGACCATGAACCTTACTCAGAACGTCCTCATAGGAAGTACGCTCAAGTCATATCTGAGCTACCTGAAGGATGCCGGGTACGTTGACTTTTTCTTTGAAAACAATCGCATGCTGTGGAGCCGGAAACGGTCTGAAATTCCTGAGGTGACTCTATGAAAAAGAAAACTGTGCTGTTTTTAGTTGCTGTGGCCCTTGTTCTTGCCGGAGCCTGGTTGGTTTACAGCCGTCCCATGACTCTGCCAAAGCTTTATCCCATGCTGTCTGAGGACAAATGCACAGGTGCTGACGGCTGCTATGAAATGGATGATCAGCAGTCTCTTCCGGAGTTTTCCTTTGACAAAGGCAGCGAAGGCTATGAGGCCCTTTGGAAGCTTTTGGACGGCCGTAAATTCCGTCGGCGCCTGAAGGATCTGATCCCCGGGACAATGAGAGTTCACACAATGTCACCCGGAGATTTCAGGTGGGAGGTCTCCTTCCTTTTTAGCAACGTAAAACTTGAAGATGGCACTTTGGTTTCCGGCCGCTTGAGGCTTGAGTCCTGGTACGGGGAACTGACCATTTACTTTAATGGCGAGGCCTATCTCTGCCGGACCGACGATCAGGACCGGTTCCTTAAAGAGGTATTCAATGTTATTTCACTTTATGCAGAAAAAGATATGAAAGACTACGCAGAAGAAGCCGCAAAACTCCGTGGATCCATTGACAGCGCCCAGTCGGGCGAGGAACTGTCCTCCTTCGGTCAGTGGGAGCCTGACCGGGAAATGATGAACGCTCTTGAGACTCAGACCAAAGCTCTTACCGACGCCGGATACGATCTCGGATATATTATGATCGACACCAACAGCGGCAATGGCGTGGCCTTTAACGCTGACCAGATCTTCTGTTCCCAGAGCACCATTAAGGGACCTTACGTTGCTTCTATGTACGAGGTCCATCCAGACAGTTTTAACGATAAAAATGACAAGATCCACGACGTTCTCCAGTATTCCGACAACGATGCCTATCTGTATCTTCGCCAGACTTATCTCAGCGACGGTCTCAAGAACTGGATCAAGACCACGGGGATACGTTCCGAACTGGGCAACAGCCTCTACGTAAACTACAGCGCAAGAGAATTCGCCAAGCTGTGGACCGAAATGTACCGCTTCTTCCACACTTCGGATAATCAGGAGCTTTGCGATCTCTACGTCGGATCCAAATTCTCTGTCTGCTATAACGAATTGGGAGACGAGTATACTGTCCGGTCTAAGGCAGGCTGGGAGGACGGCTGCTACGGAGGCTCCAAACCTTTGCCCGAATTTGTCGACAAGAACCCTGAAAACGATGAGGTAGCCACCAATGACGGAGCACTGATCTATTCTGATAACGGGGAGTATATTTTCGTCATTCTCTCCGACGTTCCCGCAGATTACAAGGCCCTGCAGCCCCTGGTCCGCGCCGTTGACGACCTTCATAAAACGATGTGACGGCCCGGTCTCTCACCCGAGGCTGAAAATAGCTTGATATACTGTGCTGCGAAATATGGACATACCTTTTTGCGGCTACGGTGATGAAAGGACGCTATATGGTGGGAATTCCGTCCGCCGCGTGTTTTACCTGCTGCAATACACCATCATTATTGAGGCAGATAAGCCCGTCTCCCTACGTTCCTATGTAGGAGCGGTACGCCGTGAGCAGGAGACGCAGAAAGAAGAACCCAAGCAGCAAAAGAAGCTGAAATAAAGTATAGATGAGTCCACAGTCCTCCATTGCTTTCATTATTTTGCGTTAACGTCTTGATAATTCTCGTCAAAACGGTCATAATTAACGAGAAAGAAGGGGGGGTGTGATGAGAATGCGTCAGTTCGATTACTCTAAATTGAAAGATCAGTTATGGGATACGGAAATCGTGAACTATCTTTCTCAGATTCACGAGCAAAAGGGAAAGCAGGCTTTATATCTCCGGCAAAAGCCCGATCAGCTTGACAGGCTTGTTGAAATCGCAAAAATACAAAGCACAGAAGCATCCAATGAAATAGAAGGAATCCGGACAACGGAAACACGTCTTCGCCAGC
>JAKSSR010000106.1 GCA_024402995.1 Clostridia bacterium
AAAAACGCAGTAAACATCGGTGAATTCATCAATGCTTACTGCGCTGCTGCCTTGGGAAGCTCTATTCGCATAGATAACGGCGGATAAAGTTACTTAATTTGGCGAACTGTTTTCAGTTCTTTTTCAAAGACTTCTTTCATTTTGTACTTCAGGACCTTTCCGGCGGCGTTCATGGGGAAGGTCTCTGTAAAGACGAAGTAGCGTGGAACCTTGTGACGTGCCATTCCTGCAAGACCGTAGTTCTTCATTTCTTCTTCGTCCGCTGTTTCTCCATCGTGGAGGATTATCCAGGCGCAGGCTTCTTCTCCGTACTTTTCGTCGGCAATACCGACCACCTGAACGTCGCGGATCTTGGGATTGGTCAGGTAGAATTCTTCGATTTCGCGGGGATAAATATTTTCGCCTCCGCGTATGATCATGTCCTTGAGACGTCCTGTGACCTTGTAATAACCGTCAGCAGTGCGGGTGCAGATATCCCCGGAATGGAGCCAGCCGTCTTTGTCTATGGCCTTGGCTGTTTCGTCGGGCATTTTGTAATAGCCCTTCATGACGTTAAATCCGCGAACAACAAACTCTCCGGGAGTGCCGTCGGGCTGATCCTCTCCTGTTTCCGGATCTATGATCTTGCATTCGATGCCGGGGAAGGCGCTGCCTACGGTGTCTACGCGGTGATCCAGATCTTCGTTGACCTCGCCCATGGTGCATCCGGGGGAAGCCTCTGTCTGGCCGTAAACGGAGATGATCTCCTTCATGTTCATTTCAGCGGCGGCACGGCGCATAAGCTCCGGCGGACAGTTGGCACCTGCCATAATGCCTGTGCGTACTCTGGAAAAATCGGTGCGGGCAAAGTCCGGGTGAGCGAACATTGCGATAAACATGGTGGGAACACCGTTGAAGCAGGTGATCTTCTCCTGATTTATGCAGGCAAGAGATGAAGCGGCGGAGAAATAGGGCAGAGGACAGAGAGTTCCGCCGTGAGTCATTATGGAGGTCATGGTCAGAACCATGCCGAAGCAATGGAACATGGGGACCTGTACCATCATGCGGTCAGCGGTGGAAAGATCCATTCGGTCGCCTATGATCTTGCCGTTGTTGATAATATTCCGGTGAGTCAGCATGACTCCCTTGGGAAAGCCTGTAGTGCCGGAGGTGTACTGCATATTGGCAACATCGTCGGGACGTACCATGGCAGCTCTGCGGCGGACTTCCTCGTAGGGGACGCCGGCGCCTTCGTCCAGCATTTCGTCCCAGTTGAGGCAGCCTTCCATATCAAAGCCCACAGTGACTATGTGGCGGAGGAAAGGCAGAGCTTGAGAATAAAGGGCCTCGGTCTTGTCGTGACCGGCAGTTTCCGGAACCAGTTCAGCCATTATCCGGCCGTAGTCAGTGTCCTTATTACCTCTGGTCATGATCAGGGTATGAGTATCCGACTGACGCAGGAGGTATTCTATTTCATGGCGTTTGTAGGCAGTATTGACCGTTACGAGAACTGCGCCTATCTTTGTGGCTGCCCAGAAAGCAAGGAACCACTGGGGCACGTTGGAGGCCCAGACCGCAATGTGGTATCCGGGCTTGACGCCAAGGGCGATAAACGCCGCTGCGACCTGATCCACGTCCTTCTGGAACTGGGCGTAGCTTCTGGTGTAATCGAGAGTTGTATAGCGGAAAGCAGTCTGATCGGGGTAGAACTCTGCCATGCTTTCAAGGAGCTGACCGAAGGTCATGTCCAGAACGTCATATTTCTTCCAGGGGAAGGAGCCGCTGCGGCTGCGGTTGTAGTACAGCTTGCGCTGATGCTCACGACGACTTGCCTGATCCTTCATAAAACTTTCAAAATGGGTCAGGACAATGTCCGGATCCCGGATCTCGTCGTTCCAGTCTGCGCAGACAAAACCTTCGTAATTAAGGGATTTGAGAGCATTGAGGAAGCTTTCCACGGGAAGAGTGCCTTCGCCGAGAAGCACGTCTGAACCGTCAGCGCGGTCCCCTATGCGAACATAACGGATGTAGGCTCCGAGAATGCGTATGCCTTCTGCGGCGCTTTCGCCTCCGTCAAAATAAGTGGCGCGTATATTCCAGGCAACGCCAAGGCAGGTGGACGAAAAATATTTGATCAGGTCAACTGCGTTCTGCGTCTTGGCTAAATAGCCTGTAGTTTCAAAAAGTATTTCAATGCCGCAGCGTTCGGCCTGCTTTATGGCGGCAGCCAGCTTTGCTTCTGCGACGGCTGGATCGGTCTCATTCTCCATGCGGAGTATTACTCTTTCAATGCCTGCGTTCTTCGCCATGTCCACGTATTGCAGGAGTATCATGTCCGTAAGCTGAGGACTTTCCAGAGACAGGGGGCAGGTCAGAGCCGCAACTTCAAGACGGCGGTTTATGAGCTTGCGCTTTGCGTCCGGGGCCAGTTCTGTACGCAGAATGCTGTCCGCGTGCCGGCGGCGTTCACCTGCGGCATCTGAAATCTCAAAACCGTCAAAATTGTAGTCGTAAGCAAGACGGCAGCAGTCCAGGAAGCTTTGGCATTTTACGTTTTCAGTTGAATAACAGAGTTTCATTAGAGCCTGCTTTCTTCAAATACGATTTTGTTAAGAGCGTTGATATAAGCGCGAATACTTGCCGCCACAATGTCTGCGGATAGTCCGTTGCCCGAATAGAGTCTGCCGCCGCTTCTCAGCTTGACCAGGGTGGAACCGAGAGATTCTTTTCCTTCTGTAACAGCCTGGATCTGGAAGTCGTCCAACTCGTAGTGGAAGCCTATGCTCTGTTCAATAGCGCGGAAGGCGCAGTCAATGGGGCCGTCACCGGTAGCGACTCCTGAGAGGGTGTCGCCGTTATCGCGTACCAGGACTACGTTTGCCATGGAGTTGGAATTGGTAGTTGAAATATTAAAGCTGCTCAGATGATAGGTGGAAGGTGCCTGCATGGCGCTGGAGGCGACAATGGCGTCAAGTTCCTTCGCTCCTACGGAGGATTTCCTTGCGCAGATGAGCATGAGAGCATCGTAAACTTTGCCTGTATCTTCATCGGAAAGGTCATACCCAAGGCTTCTGACTGCAGCGCCAACATCGGACAGGCTGCTGGAAGCGTCAAGGAAAACGTCACCGGAGGCGGCATCGCTGCCTGTGCTCAGATAATCGGTGTGGCTTATCCTCTTCAGGAGAGAATCAATGTCACGTTGGATCTCGGTGGTATGAAGTCCCGACGTAAGGCCCAGAGCTTCGGATTTTGCGGCAAGAGCGGCGGCAAAAGACGCTGTGTTGAGAGCGTCGCTTCCGCATACTGAGCACTTGACTCCGGCGGCGCCTGCCGCAAGGGCTGCAAGTGAGCCTGCGACGGCAAGCCCAATGTGATTGCTTATTCTTACGTATACGGGAACGCTGACCGCTGCGGCTGCGGATTTGACCAGCTCAGCCAGTTCTTCGGGAAGACAAAGGCCTTCGTCGTCGCAGACTGTGACGGAGACGGCTCCGGCTTTTACGGCAGAGTCAATGGCGGACAGCAGCACTGCTCTGTCTGCTCTTGCGGCGTCGGCGGCGACGAATTCAACGTCGCTGCACTTTTCTTTCGCGTAAGACACAAGCTCTGTGATCTTTCCGTTAAGAGCCTGTTTTTTTATGCCGCAAACGTATTCCATCTGAACGGCGGAAAGGGGAAGCTCGATCTGCAGGCTGGGCCTGGCTGCGGTTTTTATACACTCCCAGGCCAT
>JAKSSR010000107.1 GCA_024402995.1 Clostridia bacterium
TGAGAAAGAAGTCCGGCGGCTTCTTCGGCAGCGGCGAATCCACCGGCTCCATCGGCGTCGTTACCATCAACCTCCCCAGACTTGCATATCTGGCAAAGGACGAAGAGGACTTCTACAAGCAGCTGGATAAGTACATGGACATTGCCGCCAGATCCCTCAAGACCAAGCGTACCGTCATTACCAGACTGCTGGAAGGCGGCCTTTATCCCTATACCAAGAGATACCTGGGCAATTTTGAGAACCACTTCTCCACCATCGGCCTCATCGGCATGAACGAAGTCGGTCTCAACGCCAATTGGCTGCGCGCAGACCTGACTGATCCGAAGACCCAGAAGTTTGCCAAGGAATGTCTGGACCACATGAGAGAACGTCTCTCCGACTATCAGGAAATGTACGGCGACCTGTACAACCTTGAAGCAACTCCCGCTGAATCCACCACTTACAGATTCGCAAAGCACGACAAGGAAGCCTTCCCCGGAATCATTACCGCTAACGAGAACGGCACTCCTTACTATACCAACAGCAGCCACCTGCCCGTAGGCTTCACCGAAGATATCTTCAGCGCTCTGGATGTTCAGGACGACCTTCAGACCCGCTACACCTCCGGTACTGTCTTCCACGCTTTCCTCGGCGAGAAGCTCCCCGACTGGAAGGCTGCGGCAAATCTGGTACGCAAGATCGCTGAAAACTACAAGCTTCCGTATTACACCATGTCCCCGACCTACTCCGTATGCTCCGAACACGGCTATATTGCCGGTGAACAGTTCACCTGCCCCGTATGCGGAAAGAAGACCGAAGTCTACTCCAGAATCACCGGTTACTACAGACCTGTCCAGAACTGGAATGACGGCAAGGTCCAGGAATTCAAGGACAGACGCGTCTATAACATCAACAACTCTCATCTGACTCATTGCGCATGCGTTCCCACTATGAAGGAAAACTTCGGCGAGCTCATGACCGGTACTCTTGCAGAGACTGCAGCTGCTCCCGCAGCACCCGCACCTGCACCCGAGGCAGAGAAGGCTGTTTACCTCTTCGCAACTCCTGCATGCCCCAACTGCGCTATGGCAATGAAGTATCTGGATAAGTACGGCGTTGCTTTCGAGAAGCTCATTGCAGAAGAACACGCAGATCTGGTCGCAAAGTATGGCGTCAAGCAGGCTCCGACTCTGGTCGTGGTAGACGGCGACAAGTTCGAGACTATTCGCGGAGTTTCCGACATCAAGGGCTACCTGATGGGAAAGGCTAACTAAATGTTTGATATCATCGTTGTAGGCGGAGGTCCCGCAGGCATGACTGCGGCTCTCTACGCTCAGAGAAACGGTAAGACCGCTCTCGTTCTTGAAAAGAACGGTTTCGGCGGCCAGATCACATATTCCCCCAAGGTTGAGAACTTCCCCGGCAGAGTATCCATGAGCGGCAACGAATTTGCCACGGATTTCATGGAGCAGCTGGAAGCTCAGGGCGCTGAGTATGACCTGGAAGAGGTCACTGAGATCGTCTGTGACGGAGACAAGCGCTTCGTCAAGACTCTTGAAGGCAGCGTCCACGAGACCAAGGCGGTCATTATCGCCAACGGCGTCAAGCACAGAATGCTTGGCCTTGAAGGCGAATACGAATACGTAGGCAACGGCATATCTTTCTGCGCCGTATGCGACGGCGATTTCTACAAGGGACAGACTGTCTGCGTAGCCGGAGGCGGCAACTCCGCTCTTCAGGAGGCTATTCTCCTTTCCGGCAAGTGCAAGGAAGTCATCATGCTCCAGGATCTTCCCACCTTTACCGGTGAGCAGAAGCTTCAGGACATTCTCTTCTCCAGGGACAACGTCCGCAAATACACCAACGTAAAGATCCTGGGCATCATCAGAGATGAAAAGGGCGGTTTTGCAGGTGTCAGGACCAATCAGGGCGACTTTGCCTGTGACGGTCTTTTCGAAGCAATAGGTCTTATTCCCGAAAACGGCGCTTTCGCTGAACACGCCGATCTGAACAAGTTCGGTTATTTCGACTCCGCAGAAGACTGCACCACCAAGACTCCCGGTATCTTCGTAGCCGGCGACTGCCGTTCCAAGGGCGTACGCCAGCTGACCACCGCAGTAGCAGACGGAGCAACAGCCGCTATTGCAGCATGCAGGTATATCGACAATCTTTAAGCATAAGCAGAAATCGCGCTTACGGCATTGAACTGTAAGCGCGATTTTATTTTGTTCATCTTTAGACACTTTCGTGATATAATATGCTAAAGCATGAATACAGGAGGCGTAAAGTGTTTCACAGTCAGATCGAAAGTAAAGAAATAAACGAGCTCTTTGAGGCAATGAGAGATATTGAAAGTGTTGAAGATTTCTATAAATTCTTTGACGATCTCTGTACCTTCGGCGAGCTTCAGACTATGAGCCAGCGCTTCCAGGTTGCCAGAATGCTGGATGAAGGCAAGACCTTTGCTAAGATCTGCGAAGAAACCGGCGCTTCAACAGCAACCATCACACGCGTAAACAAGGCCCTGCACTATGGCCCCGGCGGCTACAGACTGGCCCTTGATATAATCAAGAACAAGGAGGACAAGGATGAGCAGTAACAAGACCTCACTGGTATTTACCGGCGATATCGGCTTCGACCGTTATATGGACAAGCGCTGGGAGGACAAAAATCTTCTGGCCAAACCCATTTTGGACTTCTTTCACAGTGCGGACCACGTCGTAGCTAACGTTGAAGGCGCAATGATAAACGCTGTGGACGACGGCAGCCGCGGAGTTTTCTTCCACTCCATGAACCCTGAAGCCATCTGTGTTCTGAAGGATATGGGAGCTGACATCTGGAATATTTCCAATAACCACATTATGGATGCCGGCCGTGAAGGACTTGTTTCCACAAGAGAATTTGCCGCAAGCATGGGCAGCCGTACCATAGGCGCAGGCGTCAACGAGGTCGAAGCATCTGAACCAGTCTACATTGACGAAGCAGGAGGCATAGGCCTCATCGGCGTTGCATATCAGACAGAGTGTGTTCCCGCAACGGCCACCGATCCCGGCGTCTTCCGCTGGACTGATTTGGACTATATTGCCGAGCGTATTAAGGAAGTCAAATCCAAGTGCCGCTGGTGCATAATTGTTTCCCACGGCGGCGAAGAATTCGCAAGCATTCCCAGCCCCTATACCAGAGACCGTTACGTTAAGTTCCTCGAACTTGGCGCTGACGTAGTTGTAGGTCATCACCCTCACGTGCCTGAAAACTATGAACTTTTCCCCGACGGAAAGGCCATTTTCTATTCTCTGGGCAACTTTATTTTCGACACCAATTATCAGCGCGCCCACCTTTATACTGACGCAGGCGTATTGCTCAAGCTGATCTTCACGGAAGACAAAATGGAATTTGAGGCCATGGGCACTCAGATCATCCGCGGCGAAGAAAGAATCGTCGACGGACCTCTTCCTGATATCTTCACTAACATTGACGCCGAAGAGTATAAGCTCCTTGCTCCTTACGGCGCCAAAGCCTTCGTTGCCGAAGAGCGAAGAAAGATGATATACCTTGAACCGGAGCGCTTTACCGACGCTCCCAAGGAGGTCTGGGACGCCTATTTCTTCTCAGAAGAACCTGACGGTTTTGACAAAAACTATCATATGGACTTCTACATCATGGTTCCCTTTGCCGAGACCGCCGAAGACGGCCTGTGGAAGAATAGCAAACTGGAAAAGGTCAA
>JAKSSR010000108.1 GCA_024402995.1 Clostridia bacterium
GGCAGACCTTCTCTTACGCACATGGAGGCGAAGAAAGGCAGGAGCCACAGAGGAGTAACGTCGTGGTCGGTGGTAATGGCAACTTCCATGCCTGCTTCGTAGAGCATGCCGCAGGTGTGGAATCCGCCGCCGCAGGTTTCAGGCTTGCCGGAAGGTCCGAGGGATGGGCCGATCATGGGAATGACGGTGTCCCTGACCATCTGGGGAATGATCCTGAAGGAGTTGGTTGCGTGGACAATGTGGAAGCGCAGATTGAATTCCTTGGCGATCCTTACTGCGGTAAGAATATCGTCGGCGCGGTGAGCGTGGAAGTGAACGGGGATTTCTCTCTTAAGAACGGGGATCAGAGGCTCCAGTTCGGAATCATAGGTATCCGGATCCTTTTCCTTCTTTTCCATGTAGCGGAGAGTCTTGTTAAGGGTGCGGCGCATAATGGCTGCAACGGCCATTCTGGTCTCGGGTTCCTTGCCCAGGCTTCTGCCGTAGTGGTTCTTGGGGTTTTCACCGAGAGCAAACTTGAAGGCACAGGGAGCCTTGAGTATCATATCGCTGACGTCGGTGCCGTAAAGTTTAATGGCGGCAATGGATCCGCCGATGACGTTGGCGCTGCCGGGAGCGACTGCTGCACAGGTGACGCCGGCCTGAGCGGCCTTGGGAACAGCAATGTCAAAGGGATTGAAACCGTCTTCCGCTCTCATTTCGGGAGTGACAGCACGGTTGCCTTCGTTGTAATCGGCGCCTTCCCAGCGGAGACCTTCTTCGCTGATACCGATGTGGGTATGGGCGTCGATGAGACCGGGAAGAATGTAGCCTCCCTGAGCGTCAAAGACTTCGCCGCTGTAGGCGGGAGCGTCCTTCATGTCGCCGAAGGCAGTGATCTTGCCTTCTTCAAAATCTACAAAACCCTGCTGAATTACTTCGCTTTCAATGGGCATAAGAATGCCGTTCTGAATTCTCATATTATCTCCTTTCAACTGCACTGCGTCGTTTATCAGTACTTAATTATGAATGATATCAAAAATAAGAGCAAACCGCACACTATTCGTGACCATACGAGCATTTTCCGGATCTGGACCTCGTTGAAATCACCGTCGCTGAGACTTGTTGCATCGTTGAGATCGTCATCAAAATCCTCGCCGTTCATCATGAAGGCGGGCTTTCTGACGGTGTCCTTGTTTTTACGAAGAAAGTAAGGCACCTTCTTCTTTTCGGAAGGAAGCTGACCGAATCCGGGAGCCTTCAACCCGGTGGCTTTCAGGTAAGTGAACCACCCCCAGGCCACCATTACGCCTCCGGCTGCGCAGAGAGCAAAGACGAAATACATTCTGCTCCGCGCAATGCCTCCGATGAGGGCGCAAAGGACAAGAACAATGCCAAGGTAGCGAAATACCTTGGCATATATGAGTCTGATGTATTTTCTCCGAAGAGCTGAACCCATCAAATACCAACTTCCTTTCTGTAGACCTCCAGCTCCTGCTCATTGGCAAGAATGAAGTGACCGGGGAGTATCTCTTCCCAACGCGGCTTGTCTTCCTCGTAATTATGCATCTTTCTGTCATAAACAAGCAAGACCTTATTTTTCTCCTTGTCAGGATCGGGATAAGGAACCGCGGAAAGAAGAGCCTTGGTATAGGGGTGCAAGGGTCTGTTGAAGAGTTCCTCACAGGGAGCAAGTTCAACGATATTGCCCTTGTGGATTACGGCAATTCTGTCGGAAATGAAGCGGACTACGGAAAGATCGTGAGCAATGAAAAGATATGTCAGCTTTCTTTCCTTCTTCATTTTGTTCAGAAGATTTATGACCTGAGCGCGAATGGAAACGTCCAGAGCCGAAATGGGTTCGTCGGCGACGATGAACTTCGGATTCATGACCAGGCTTCGGGCAATGCCTATGCGCTGTCTCTGACCGCCTGAGAACTCGTGGGGGAAGCGGCTGGCAAAGTCTTTTGCAAGACCGACCTCACCCATTATCTCCGCGACCTTTCTGATTCGGGCCTCATCGTTTTCGAAAAGGTGGAAGTTGCAAAGACCTTCGGAAATTATGTAGTCTACCTTGGCTCTTTCATTGAGGGATGCCATGGGATCCTGGAAAATCATCTGCATTTCCATGTGGAGCTGCTTCTGCTTGTCCTTGGGAATGGAGCCTGTTATCTCCTCACCGTCATAGACTATGCTGCCTTCAACATTGCTGTTGTAGATCCTCATAATGGCTCTGCCTATGGTGGTCTTTCCGGATCCGGACTCGCCTACCAGAGACAGGGTCTCGCCCTTGTAAATATCGAAGTTTGCCTTATCTACAGCCTTGAAAACGCTGCTTCCAAGCTTGAAATTGATGGAAAGGTCCTTTACCTCCAGGAACTTTTCGGCGTTGGTGTAATCGAAAGGCTCTTCTGCCTTTACTGTTGCCTTCTGCTGATGCTCCTCTTCTTCCAACTGCTTTCTGTACTCTTCCGCCATGGGGTGGAGGAGCCAGGTCTTGGCCCAGTGAGTCTCGGAAACAGGGAACACTGGAGGCTCTTCCTCGTAGTCTATCTGCATAGCCTTGGGATTTCTGGGAGCAAAGGCATCACCGGTGATCTCCTTGAAGAGATTGGGAGGAGTCCCCTTGATGGAGTAAAGGTCCTGGCCCTTTACTCCAAGCTGCGGCAGGGACTGAAGGAGAGCTTTCGTATAAGGATGGGTGGGATTTTTGAAAATGTCTCTGACTGTGCCGTATTCCACTATCTGGCCTGCGTACATAACGCTTACCCAGTCGGCCACGTTGGCAACAACGCCGAGGTCGTGGGTAATGTAGACTACCGTCATGTTCAGTTCTTTCTGGAGTTCCTTGATGAGCTTCAGGATCTGAGCCTGAACGGTAACGTCCAGAGCGGTGGTGGGTTCGTCGCAGATAAGTATCTCCGGTCTGCAGGCAATGGCGGTGGCGATGACCACGCGCTGACGCATTCCGCCGGAGAATTCGTTGGGATACTGCTTGTAGCGGGCTTCAGCATCGTTAATGCCTACGCGCTTTAAGATCTCAATGGTTTCCTTCTTTGCCTGCCCGTGCTCGGTTCCGAAGTGCCAGGTAATGATCTCGGCGATCTGTTCGCCTATGGTGCGAACAGGATTGAGAGAGGTCATGGGGTCCTGGAATACCATGGCGATCTTTTTGCCGCGGATCTTCAGCCAGTCGGATTCGTGCTTGTAAGCGGAGATCTCTTCGTCACGGAAGAAGATCTTGCCTCCGCTGATGTAACCGTTTTTATCAAGCATTCCGATGAAAGACTTGGTAAAGACGCTCTTTCCGCTGCCGGACTCACCGACTATGGCAAGGGTCTCGCCTTCGTACAGATCAAGGGATGCTTTTCTTACTGCCGTCAGAGTTCTGCCGCGGAGATTGAACTTGATCTCAACGTCCTGAGCAGAAAGAATGCGAGGAGAAGAATGACCGTTATTCATTTTTCAACCTCCTAAATATGATTGCGCGGATCGGAAGCATCCGCGAACTTGTTTCCGATAACATAGAAAGCAATGGTTATCAGGCAAAGGATGGAGCAGGGAAGAAGCATCTGATAGGGATGAAGAGTGAAGCTTTCTCTGCCCTGGTTTACTATGTTGCCGAGGGTGATGGCATCCACGGGAAGACCTACGCCCCC
>JAKSSR010000109.1 GCA_024402995.1 Clostridia bacterium
TTTTTCATTTTGTTTTCTTTTCTCCTTTGGATTAGTCTCTCTCTTAATGATTACCTACTTAAAATTTATGTTACCGTCAACGATTGACGAAATAACCGCAAGGGATTCGACGCGGTAGCCCAGCTCCTCGAGCCTCTTGGCACCGCCCTGCCATGCCTTTTCTACGACAGCTCCGTAACCAACGCACTTTGCTCCGGCCTGGCGGACCAGGTCAAGAAGTCCGATGGCGGCTTCGCCGGTGGCAAGGAAGTCGTCGATAATGAGGACCTTGTCCTCTGCCTTCAAATAACTCTTGGAAACACGAACGGTGGAAAGCGTTCCCTTGGTGAAGGACTTTACGGGAGCGGTGTAAGAACCGTCTACCATGGTGTTGGGCGCAGCCTTCTTCGCAAAGACCATGGGAAGATTGCCCATAGCTCTTGCTGTTGCTACTGCAGCGGGGATTCCGGATGCTTCAACGGTCAGGACCTTAGTTGCGCCGCTTTCTGCAAAGATCCTTGCGAATTCTTCGCCGATCTTGTCTGTCAGTTCAACATCGACCTGATGATTGAGGAAAGAATCAACTTTTACGATTTCTGTTCCGATGCCTACGCCGTCTTTTAAAATTCTATCTTCGAGAAGTTTCATACTGCCTCCGTAACACAAAAGAAATTATAGTCCAATAATAGTGAATGTAAAGATTTTCCGGCACTTTCGGAATGATGCCCTTTTAAAATTTTAATGATAGTTCACGACGTTCCGAATGTTTAAACCAAAATATCATCAATTTGTTCGCTTAAAGATATCCGAACGTTCGGATTTACTTGATGCTGACAGCTCCGACCACGGTCTTTCCCCAGCTTTTCAGCAGTTCAGCCTGATGAACGATCTGGTCCATGCCGGTAACATCCTCAATAACAGCAATAATTACGCCGTCATAATTATCAAGGGTCTCTACAGCAGAAGACTCAGTAAGTATATCTCCAGCAAGGTCAACACCGGTCCCGCTAAGTACCTTTCTGGCGGTTTCGGGAGATATATCTCCGACCAGAGCAAGTTTTTCCTCGCTGCGATTCTTCTGCAGAGCGGCTATGTTTGCAGAGACAAGGACGCAGGAAGCATCATAACTCAGGTCTTCCTTATATCCGCAAAGTTTGCGAATGAATCTGTCTATGGCGTTTTCTTTGCGCTTCTTATCGGTAAAAACGCTTCCCAGGAAGGGGACGTTCACAGCCTTCCAGAAATCGTCACCGCTGATTTTGCTTGAAATGACATACTTAACGCAGTACCAGCCAAAGACGACCAGGGCACCGGCCACAAAACCGATAACGCTCTTCTTTACAGCGCTCTTAAGGGATATTCCGGGAATGGACAGAGTAGGTTCAGTCATTCCATCCAGCTGTTCATTGATCGCCTGGATGGAATCTTCTATGGATTTAACTCCGCCGCGTATGGAACTCTGAGTGTTGGCAAGATTACTGTCAATTCTTGAATAGACACTCTCTGTCTTGGAACTGCAGTGAACATGAGTAAGTTTTCCGGCTTCCGAATCAACAGCCTCTTTTATGATAGAGGCAAGAGATGCGGCATCACTTTCGGTAGCGCCCATAACGGAAATGTCCAGAACCGCGGCGTCATAATTTACTCTCGTACTTATAAGCTCTATGAGATAGCGGCTTTGGTCGACTACATCAGTTTTGCCGAGAACGTACTTATACATTTCCCCGCAGCTTGCGAAGTTGGAAAGCTTATCGACAGCCTTGATCACGTCGGCTTCCTCTGTTTCACCTTCAACTTCAATGTGAACGTTGGCCACATATTCATTGTAGGCATCGATTTTCATGAGAGAGGACTGTTCGCTGTAATCCTTCTTGTTGGTCAGTTCCGCTTCAAGTTCTTCAATATCGGCAGCAAGCTTTTCTCTGCTGTCACTGTATTCTTCCAGAATTCTCTGATATTCCAGCTCTGCGGCGCTGTGATCTGCATTGTTCTGCTTAAACAGGCTGTATCCGCCGAGAAGAACAGCAAGGGCCAATCCGAGAACCAGAGCCTTGCGCCAGCACTTCAAAGTCTTATAGACCAGAAGCCTAAGATCGATTTCTCTTTCTTCCATAATACTTTCTCCTGCTGATTATAAGTTGATGTTTATACGTACTTCGCCTTCGCTGTCGTCAAGAAGCAGCAGAGGGAATACATCGTCAAGGATCTTTGCGTGTTCTTTTCCCGCGGAAACGACCACGCCGACGCCTACTGCGTGGGATTCGAATTCAGCAAGCATTTCTTTCATACCGGCAATACTTCCGCCGCCGCGCATAAAGTCGTCAATAAGAATAGCTCTGCTGTTCTTTTTGATCGCTCTCTTGGAAAGGCTCATCTTCTGAATGCGGTCAGAGGAGCCGGAGAAATAGTTGATACTCAGGGTAGAACCTTCTGTGACCTTGGCTTCTCTTCTGATGACCGCAAGGGGAAGGTGCAGGAACTCTGCGACGAAGGCTGCCACGGCAATGCCCTTGGTTTCTACTGTAACGACCACGTCCGCGTCTACTGCAGCAAAACGTCTGGCAAAGACCATAGCTACGCCTCTGGCAATCTGAGGATCGAACATAAGGTCAGCAGTATAGAAGAAGCCACCTCCCATGCGGCGGTCAGGTTCAAGAAAACGCTGACGGAGATCTTCCAGGATCTGATGAGCCTTTTCGTCGGAAACATAGGGGACGAAACGAACGCCGCCCTTAGATCCCGATGTAGTTTCCAGGTAACCGTAGCCCAGAGCGTTCATTGCTTCGCGGACCAGTTTCATATCTTCGCTTATGCTGGATTTTGCGCAGTCGAACTGCTGGGCAAAAACATTTAAAGAAAAATCTTTGTTCGGACTGTTACATAATATTTGAGTTATGCAGCACACTCTTTCGGTCCTATTCACGAACATTTCCTCCCTGTTTATAAAATATTGTTCACACGATATCACAACTTGCTACAAAAATCAATTAGTAGTAAAATATTTTTTAGTTTACAGACTACAGAAAGGATATACATAAAGAAATGAAGAAACCTCTCATCGATATGCATTGTGACACCTTGCTGGAATGCCTTAGAGACAAGGAACTCCGCGATATGGAAGACGCCCATATCAACCTTAGCAAGCTGAAGGAAGGCGGCAGCCTCGTCCAGTGCTTTGCCTTGTTTATTTCTTCCCACGGCGACCAGGACCACTACGGGATGAAGGACTTCACCCCCTATCAGGTCTATCAGAGAATGCTTGAAGAATTTAAGTCCCAGATGGCAAAAAACAGCGATCTGATCAAGCAGGTCACCACGAGCAAAGAGATCGAAGAAGGCCTCGGCGGCGATAAGCTCATGGCCCTTCTCACTATTGAAGATTCTGCCCCCATCGACGGAAAGATCGAGCGCTTCGACGAGTTCTACAAGGAAGGCGTGCGCCTCATGTCCCTCACCTGGAACTATGAGAACTGCATCGCATATCCCAACTCAGACAATGCCATCCTTCACAACACCCTGGGTCTCAAGCCCTTTGGCTTCCAGGCTATTGAAAAGATGAACGATCTGGGCATCATCATCGATACCTCCCACCTGTCCGAAAGAGGCTTCTGGGACGTCATCGAAACATC
>JAKSSR010000011.1 GCA_024402995.1 Clostridia bacterium
TTTAATATAGTCCTGTTCTCTGATGCTGAGTATCTGACCTCTGACAAGTCTTGCGATACCGGGCAGATTGACCAGGACCAGAACAGTGATCAGCTTGCCGACACCGGGGCCCAGAATGGTAACCATGACGATAGCGATGAGGATGGTAGGCAGAGTTGCGAGACCTTCAAGAAGTCTCATGAGGATACGGTCCCACCACTTATAGAAACCGCAGAGCAGTCCGAGGAAGGATCCTATGACGATTGCGCAGGCATTTACTGCGATACTGATTCCGAGAGAAACTCTTGAACCGTAAATAACTCTTGAAAAAATATCGCGTCCGAAGGTATCGGTGCCGAACTTGTACTCTTCGCAGGGCCTGATATTTGCGTTTTTAACATCAATAAGGTTAGGATCGTGATCTGCGATAACTCCTGCAAACAGAGCGACCATAGCGATGCAGAAAAGTACTGTTCCTGATACGATGATTCTTCCGTACCTTCTGAGGAAGGCGCCGGTCTTCATTCTTTTCTTTTCCATCTGACGCCTCCTAATCTAATTCAATGCGGGGATCGAGCAGTTTATACACGATGTCCAGCAGAATATTCGTAAAGATAAAGATAATGGCAACAAACAAGATGATTGCCTGTTCCTGTGTATAGTCTCTTCTTGTAAGAGAGTCGTACGCCAGCTTGCCGACACCCGGAATATTGAAGACGGTCTCTGTGATCGTGGAACCGCCGAGCATACCGGCAATGGAAAGGCCGATATTGGTTACTACGGGAGAGCAGGCATTCTTCAGAGCGTGTACATAATAGACCTTGTTTTCGGAAAGGCCCTTTGCTCTGCCTGTACGAACATAATCCTTGCCCATTACGTCCAGCATCATGGAGCGGGTGTAACGGGTAAGACCGCCGATGTGGCCGAATGCCAGAGCTGCGGCAGGCATAGTCAGTGAGTAGAGGCATCCCTTAAGGCCACCCTCTGCAATAGGAGTATAGCCCTGAACGGGGAACCACTGAAGACGTACGCCAAACAGATAGACGCACATGATACCAAGCCAGAACATGGGAATTGAGTTGCCGAGTACGGACATGGTGGTCAGTGTGTAGTCCGCAAAAGAGTTGCGGTTCCTTGCGGAAATGATTCCGAAGGGAATACCGAATATTACGGAGAGGAAGGTACTGTACAGAGTGACCATGATAGTGGCTTCCATACGGTTTCTTATGTTCTCGAATACCGGTTTACGATTGTACATGGATACGCCCCAGTCGCCGCGGATAAAATCCTTCATGTACCTGTAGAACTGTACAATGAGCGGGTCGTTTAATCCCATTTGTTCACGGAGGGCTTCAACCTCTTCCTCCGAAGCGTTATCATCCAGCATTGCTCTTGCAGGGTCACCTGGAATGATTCTCATAAGGGTGAAAATCAGACAAATGACGATGAAGAGAACGGGAATGGCAGACAGCAGTCTTTTTACAATAAATTTAAGCAGAAGTCATCCCTCCTTTACAGGCGACGGGAGTAAATTTTAGATAAAACGTCTTAAGGGTCAAATGATGGGGAAGTCCGAAGACTTCCCCATCATTGTGATTTAGAATCAATTAACTGAGATTACTGTTCAGTGTAGCTGTTCCAGTAGTATGAAACGATACCGTCATAGTTGCTTACGAAGTCGGGCTGGCAGTAGGTAACAGTGATAGCCCAGCCGAAGCCGATGTAAGGAACGTTTTCAACGGTGAGGTCAGCGATTTCGTGATATGCTGCGACGGATTCTTCAGAACCGGTGGGAGCTGCCTTAAGTCTGGCAAGAGCGTCCTTCCATTCTGCAGCCCATTCGAAGCCTTCATCAGCAACGCCGGTCTCTTCGTCGACTCTGCCGGTCCACCAGCCACCAGCGGTGTTGAGGATCATGTTGTTCTGCTGTACGGGGTTGTAGGTTGCCTTCTGGGTTTCCCATGCGCCGATATCGAAATCTGCGGTGACATCGCTTCTGATGCCGTTGTGGGAACCGCTGTCAACAACGTAGAGTTCTACGTTGATGCCGATAGCTTCAAGCTGCTGTGCGCCGACAACTGCTGCTCTGTAGAAAGCAGAACCGGAGGAGCAGAGCCACTTAATGGTTTCGCCGTTATAGCTGGATGCATCCAGGTATTCCTTGGCCTTGGTCAGGTCGTGGATGTTGTATTCGGTTTCTTCGAATGCGGGAGTGTAGTAGGTGGTGTTTTCCTTGATGATGGGAGCGGGATCGTAAACGATTCTGTCAGGATCGTTGTTGGTGACTGCCAGCATGATCTCTTCCATATCCAGAGCAGCTCTTACAGCCTTTCTGAAGTTTACGTCCTGAACGGGGCTGTCGGTACGGTTGGGACCGAGGTTGAAGAAGATGGCGTGTGTCCAAAGTGCATTGGTGTACATCTTCTTGAGGCCGATCTGGTCTGCATAGGGCTGCATTTCAGTGGTGATGCCGCCGATGGTGTATTCGCCTGCGATCATAGCAGCGGTTCTGGATGCTGCATCGCCGTTGAGAGCATAAGTAATGCTGTCAGCATATGCATATCTGGTTGCTGCGGGGCCGGGGCCGGTCATGGTTTCATCGGGAACATAGTATTCGTTTCTTTCCATGGTGACTCCGAAGGTATCATCGTAGGAAACGAGCTTGTAGCAGTTGCTGCCGATTACGTCTTCGATGTTGTCAATTTCGCAATCAGGATACTTTTCGCAGATTGCCTTGGGCATGACCCAAACCTGGAGGTTGAGGGAACCGATTCTCTGGAGAATGGTGGTGTCGGGAGCCTCGAAGGTGTAGGTAACGGTGTTGCCTTCAACCTGAGTGTCAGCCAGCTTTGCCATGAAGTTCTTGGAGAAGCCGCTGTTGGGAGCGACTGCAGCGAGTCTTTCGTAGGAAGCGACAACGTCTTCGATGGTGACGGGGGTACCGTCGGAGAAGAACTTGCCTTCCTTCATGGTAAGAGTGAGAACAGTGCCGTCTTCAGACAGAGTGTAATCGCAGAGGTTCGGATAGAAGGTACCATCGGAACCGAGAATGATTGCAGTGTCGAAGCAGTGGAGAGCCCACTGATAGTTGCCCATGGATCCGTCACCGTAGTGGGGGTCAAGGGAAGAAGGAACGTTAGAAGTACTTATGATGTACTCTCCGCCGTAACGTTCTTCGTTGGGGCGAGCTGTGGTTTCTTCTACGGGAGCAGTGGTAGTTGCTTCAGTAGTGGGTTCGGTTGTAGTGGCATCAGTAGTGGTAGGTTCAGTAGTGGTGGTATCAGCGCCACAGCCTGCGAGCAGGCCGAGAACCAGTACGAGAGCCAGGACAACACAAGTGATTTTTTTCATTGTGACATCCTCCTTTTGGTGTAACAATTCGCTTTAAATAAAGCATTTGCTATTATACAAACCCTGAAGGAATTCAGGGGTCATACCATTTTTATTGATCGTCTTCGTCAAGATAAAGAATTCCGGGATATTCGACCCAGTAAGACCAGCCTCTGTCCTTGAGATCACTGATTATGATGCCTCCGACTTTGCTTTCACCGCTTTTGGGGTAATACTCCTGGGTACATTCAATGACCTTGCCGTCACCCAGATATATGCCTACGTGACCCTTTCTCCAGAGAACGATGCCGGGTACTTCAGGGAGTTCTCTGAGGGGACCGTAAACTGTATCGTGATGGAGCAGGTCTCTGGTGTAGTAATTGGTATCGTCAGTACGTCTTGAGGTATTATCCTGAGAATAATCGCCCCAGACATAGGCCTTGATTATACCTATGCAGTCAAAGGCTCTTACGCCCTGATCCTGGATCTCGCGGCGCAGCTCCAGGCGATCATCTACACCGAACCAGTCGGGGTACCAGGCTGAATACTGGTCGATGAACTCTTTAGTTAGGTACTGTCCGTTGGCGTCCCAACTGTAGCAGTGGGGCTGATCTTTCCAGTAGAGGCAGTAGTCAACAAGGCCCTGGGCTGTGGGATACCAGCCGGGTTCGCCTATGGCGGCGTCGGGATCGTAATCGTCAGGTCTGATGTGACCAGCAGGGATCTCTTCTTCCGGTTCTTCTTCCGCAGGAGCAGATACTTCATCTTCCGAGGGGACCTCTTCTACGACTTCTGTGACAGTTTCCTCCGGTGTGTCGATCACTTCAGGCTGTTCGACGTTGGAACCGCAGGAAGCGAGAGACATTAACAGCAGAGCTGAGATAATCAGTGTCAGTGCATTTTTCTTCATTGGCAGCCTCCTTGAAAAACTGAGTGCTGAATCATGCAAAAGGTAAAATGGCCCTACAGCGTCAAACGTCATTTTAACGCTTCCGGGCCATATACCCAGGAGACGATCACGTATTTATATAAGCAAAATTCGTGCCAAACATAAAAAATCCCGAAAACCCTGTGTATTTTCTGCGCACAAAGGTTTTCGAGTGGCAAAATTTTTGCAGTCGTGCGTAAAATTTACGCACTATTTGTTTATTGTATGCCGTATTCCTGCATTTTAAGCTGTAATCCTCTGCGGCTTATGCCTAAGTCCACAGCGGTGAGATCTCTTCTTCCATTGTTCTTCTTAAGGGTATATTCAATGGCCAGTTTCTCGATCTCCTTGAAATTATGGGTCGAAAGGAATGCTTCCAGTTCCTCACCCGACGGAGATGCTGCAGAACCGGCATCGACTCCGCCGCGCATCTCTTCCGGCAGGTCCCGGACGTCTATATATTCGCCGCGGCAGACTATAGCGGCATACTCCAGCATATTAGACAGCTGACGCACATTGCCGGGGAAGTCATAGGAGGAAAGCAAAGCGATCGCTTCAGGAGTGCAGCCCTTGATGGACTTACGTATCTCATAAGCGTGATGTTTTACAAAATAATCGCAGAGTGCGGGTATATCCTCACGGCGTTCTCTCAAGGGCGGGATTTTAATGGACATGACATTGAGGCGGTAATAGAGGTCCGAGCGGAACGTCTTATCCTGAATGGCCTTTGTAAGATTTTTATTCGTGGCCGCAATGACCCTAACGTCAACTTTCCGCGGTTCAGTCGCACCAAGAGGGGTAAACTCCTTATCCTGAAGAACGCGAAGAAGCTTTCCCTGAAGGTTAAGAGGCATATCCCCTATTTCATCAAGAAACAGAGTCCCGCCGTCAGCGATCTCAAACTTGCCTTTTCTGTCACCGTTAGCGCCGGTAAAAGCGCCTTTGCGATAGCCGAAGAACTCGATTTCCATAAGGTTCTCAGGGATTGCGGCGCAATTCACAACCACAAAGCGTCCGTTTCCGCGGCCGCCGTCGGTATGGATGGCCTTGGCGACCAGTTCCTTTCCGGTACCGCTTTCTCCGGTGATCAAAACATTTGCGTCTATTCCGCGAAGGGTTTCTATCAGTCCGTAGACTTGCTGCATGGCAGAGCTTTCGCCTACGATGCGGTCGTAGTGGCGAAGGGAACCCAGTTCATCGGAAAGAATACTGACCTGTTCATTTAAAGCTCGATAATTGAGAGCCTGGGTGAGGACCACATCAAGTTCATTGAGTTTAAGAGGCTTTGTCAAATAGGTGTAGGCCCCCAGCTTCATGGCCTCAACGGAAGTATCGATGCTTCCGTGGGCCGTCATCACTATTACAGTAACATCAGGATAGCTTTCCTTGATTTCTTTCAGGACATCGAGACCGTTTTCGATTCCGAGGCGCAGATCAAGAAAAACAAGATCACAGCGCTCCTTGTCCATTGCCTCCAGGGCAGGAGCAGAGCTTAAAAAAGTTTTGACCTCGTATTTTTTCTTCAAGGCGAAGCTGAGGGAAGTACAGATCCCCTGCTCATCATCTATTATCCATACAGCCGGTTTATTCATTGTCTGTATCCTCCGTGAAAATCATGCGTACAGAGGTGCCGACTCCCTCTTTGCTTTCTATCTCAAAGCGTCCGCCGTTCTCTTTAATGAACTGCTTTGCAAGAGCCAACCCCATGCCGGTGCCTTTTTTCTTTGTGGTAAAGAAGGGTTCCGTGCACTGGCGAAGTTCCTCTTCACTCATTCCGATGCCGGTATCGTTTACCTGAGTCACCACCTGGTCACCATCCCTATAGATCGACATAGCGACTCCGAGATCCGCGTCAGCACATCCTCGCTCTATTTTTTCCTCAACGGACTGGATGGCATTGAGGAGGAAATTGATCAGCACGCGGCGGTACTGATCCTTATCCATATTAAGGCAAAGAGTAAAATCAATATCGCTCTTTACCTCTATTTTCTTCGCGTAAACATAGGCCAGACTGCGGCAGCTCTGAGCCACATCACCTGCAGAGAAACGTTCTTTTTCAGGACTTACAGGCCTTGAGTAATTAACAAGGGTTTCGATCAGATCACTGATACGGTCAACTTCTTTGGGAACATATTCAGTAAAAGCCTGTACGAATTCAGGATCAGCGAGTTCAGTTTCCGCCAGAGATGCGTAAGTGCGTATGGTGGTCAGTGGGTTCTTTACTTCGTGAGCGATACCGGTAATGATACGATTCAGGGCCTTATTTTTGCTTTCTTCAAAGAGTTCCTGGCGCTCCATTTCCTCATGGGTAACGTCCTCGATCATGAAAACACGCTCATCCTTGTTATGAGTACGCAGGTTAAAGTATCGATAAGTTTTGATTTTTCCGTCGGGGCTCGTTTCGGAGAAGAGTTCCGGCTGGTCCATATCAGCCGGAGCGATCTGCCATGCCCGCCCGATAAATCCCAACTCCGACACATTAGGGAAGGAATCCTCAGATCCCAGGCCGGCCAGGCGGCGCATGGTGTCGTTCATGAGGAGTATGGTACCGTCAAGACGGAGAACCATGCTTCCCGCATTGGAATGCTCTATGAGAGTCTTACGCAGGGTGCTTGAGTTTTCGAGGTCCTCGATTTTTTCGGAAAGATCGGCGGTCTTGGATTTGACCATGTGCCTGAGTCTGAGGTTGAAAGCGATAATGACCAGTGCAACAATCAAAACAACAGCTGCGACGATCCCAATGATCCTGTTGATCTGGCGCACCTTACCGATCTCAGTATAAACACCCCATTTTTTTATGATCTCGGTATACTTGGTAGACGTGCGCAAACGCCCTATGGATTTGTTGACCGCACTGCTGATGATCAGGTTATTGCGGCTTAAACCAATACTGTAGCTGAGTCCTGAGATCGTATATGAGCCTATAGTGTAATTGCCGGTAAGTTTATCGCGGCGAAGCATGTAGCGCATACATTCCGGGATAGCAATAACACAGTCTGCGCCACCGCTGACAAGGCAGTCATAAACCTGCTCCTGAGTTGAAAAGACGTTGATGATACTGGTGCCAAGCAATTCGGTGTGATCGTCGTTGACTGTTCCCATTTCATAGGCACCTACGTCCACCGCTGTATATGAATCAGTGCTGTGCGGCATTACCAGGCACACAGATGTGCTGTAAATTTCCTCTGAAGTAATTACATTGCTGAAGGCCTCCGCATCTGACGCGAGAACGCCGAGAACAGCATCTATCTTTCCTTCATCAAGAGCGGCCACAGCTTGCATGTGTGTCTCATAATGTATGTATTCGGTAAAAAAACCGGCATCATGGGCAACTTCATTCATCAGATCAATAAAGATGCCGTGAAACCCGCTTTCATCTGCGTACATCAAGGGAGCCATACGTCCGCTGACGCCGACGCGAATAACATCCGGCGAACTGGCGGCAGCAGGAAAGACGCAGGCACAAACCAAGATCGCTGTACATAATGCAATTGTAAGACACTTCTTTAATGCGCTCATTATTTTATTATCTCTGTTTTGGCGGCCTATGTCAAAGACTATATCCTAAAAAAGCCCCCACCGGAATACGGTGAGGGCTTTGACATTGCCTTTAAGTTATTTCAAAAGAGAAGGTCTCAATACGGCAAATACGAATCTGCCGAAGAGAGATTCAATAAAGGTCTCAGTATCCCCTTCAATACCAAGGAGTTCACTTCCGGTCCAGAAGCATTCGTTCGCGTTTTCGAAGTTTGCTCCGTCGGCATAGCATATTATGTCGCCGGGCTGAAGATCATCTGCGGAAATGTTCACAGTACGAACTCCGAACATGGAACATACCTGAGGAGTAACAACTCCGCGGCCGCCGTAGTAAGTCTGGACATTCATATCCTTTGCGGGTACCTGAGAACGGCGGGACAGAACGTCTCCGGTAAGGGAATCATGGAGGAAGAAGAGTCTGCGCATGGACTGACGGGCAAGGGGATAAACATTGATACCCAGTCCTGCGTAGGCCTTGCTTACAGCCTCCTGAATTTCAACGCCTTTTGCAAGGGCATCCTTAACGGCGGCAATAACAGTTTCAGCATCGCCTGCACCGAGATTATGACCGACCAGAACCATAGGAGCATCAATGTGCAGACCATTGACGTAAACAACAGGAGCCTCGACCACGTCGCGTTTGCCGGCCTCGGCCCTGAAGGAAAAGGTCTTTTCAGCACCTGCATCAACGCTGCCCTGAACGAATTCCTTAACGGAACCGGTGCTGCCGAAACCGGGTTCAAAACTGACATCGAGATCTACGGGATTGCCATTCTTGTTGCGGACAACGACAGTGTACTCCAGTTCTGCTCCGGGTTCAGCGGTCCTGCCTCCGGGGTAGTTGGTCAGCACGCTGACGATGAGGCCCGCGGCCTTGCCTATACGGGCAAGAGCATCGGGAGTAGGATCTCCGACCAGATCCAGAGGACGATGAACAGCAAAACGCTTTTTGTTTTCCTTGAACAAACAGTTACGGTTTCTGACAGGATCGTCGCACATCCACAGAAGATCCTTGCTGTCTTCAGCATAGACACCTCCGCCGACGGCGGCATAAACATTGCGGTTTTCCTTGTAATGATAACCCTTATATGATCCGTGACCGCTGCAGTTTATATATGTATCCGAATCTATATAAAGCATTGTATGACCGTTGCCGTTGTCATTGGAGAAGGTGATCACGTCGCCGGGCTGAAGGATCTCCTGAAGTTCTTTGCGGATCTTCTCGATTTCTTCGGGGCTTTCTTCGTGAGTCATCTCCTTGTAGTAAACCATTGGAGTGACATGATCTATGATATGCCAGGTCAGATCGGCTTCCAGCATATAATCAAATGTCTGATAATAACAATCCCAGACAAATGCAGAACAGTCAAGGAAAAGACGGCGCTGAGCAGTTGCAGCCTCGGGAGCGGCAAAATCCTGACGACGAGATGATACTGTATCAACTCTGTCAAGGCTAAGCTGGTCGTATTGGAGCCATTCTCCTCTGTCTGCAAAAGCCTGTGCAGTTGCCAGGAGAGCCTTCAGTTTGATTTCTTTATCCATATTTCAATCTCCTTCTACTTTGTGATCTCCGCAAGCCAGTCGGTAACCACCTTGGCCATCAGATTCTTACTGTCATTAAATGCATGGTCCGTGTTCATCAAAACGAATTTGCGAACGGCGCCGCAGGGGCCGAAGCTGTCAAGCCTGCGGAACAGCGGCGTTGCATTATCCATGGGAAGAGCCTCATCCAGTGCGCAGCGAACGAAGAGCAGGTTGCGTTCCTTGATATCCTCCGCCGCAGCAGCAAAAGAATAGGCGTCGTGGATACGGCAGGCATTTTCAAAGAGATCTTCGTCGGTCTTAAGAACACGCTTTGCTCTTTCGGGAAGCCTCTTGGGGAAATCCAGTTCATCGTGCTCAAAGTACCAGTTTATATCGCAGGGCGCAATGAGAACTGTACCTTTTGTCCAGGGCAGACGTCGGGTTGCGTTGATGGCCGCAAAACCACCCATGGAATGCCCCAGAACGAAAATATAGTTAGGGTCAATGTGATAAAGCTCGCAGGTCTGCGGTTCACGTATAAACTCTGCAACGTCAACGGCTGCATCAACGATACCGTCCAGAGAATAGAAGCCGTCACTGCCCCATGCGCCGGGAGCATAAGGGTTAAATACCACAAAGCCGGCCTTTCTCAGGGACTGAGCCAATTCGTGATTGCTGGCAATTCCCGGGAAGCCGTGAAGCATGAGAATTGCGGGATGCAGTTCCCCTTCTGTGTGATTAGGTGTAAGGACAAAGCCCTGAACTCTTCCGCGAGAAGTCTCTACCTCAAGAAGATCGGCCTTTCCCATAGTTTCGCCGGGCTTCACACGGCGGTCCCTTTCGTAATATTCGGTATAGATTTTCATTGGTTATAGCTCACTCCCAGCTTTATTTCACAGCCTCCGCATCGCGCTGAGCATCCAGCTTCTTGTTGCGGAAATAAAGAATCATGTCGGTACCGACCATGATAAAGTTAAGGCAGTAGAAGATAAGAACATACCATTTCTTCCCAAAATCAGCCATATATGCGGTATTGGTCAGCTTGGAGACGATACCAGCGGCATAACCTATTTCAATGAGGACAAGGAACATAAGACTCTTACCCTTTGCGGTTCTTGACTTATAAGACCGCATAACATTTGCGGGCCACGAGGCTCCGAAGAGAACTATCATTACGACTTCAAGAATTTCTGACATTTTATACTCCTTAAAAACATCACCGTGAAAAGCAGGCTATACCGCATTTATGCACGAAAATTATTCTAACTCCAAGTTTGTTTCCTGCGCAAGTTTTTTCAGCATAATGACAATGTATAACATCTGCAGTAATATCCAAGAACATATAAGCAAAATGTGTGCCAACGTCGAAGAGAAGTCAGCTTTTCTAAGTATCAAAGCTGAAAAGCTGCCAACCCCCCGCTTTTAAGCCTCTGCGACAGTATGGACCGCGGTGCAAGAAAAAGATTCTGCCGACCGCACATGCATTTTTTGCACCGGGCTCCTCTGAAAATGGCAAAAATTACTTCATTGAAATATATATGCCTGCAACTCGTGAAAAAACATTTTAAAGATAAAAGAGAAACCGATGAACGATTTGCTCCCCGGACTGTGAATAGAAACTACCCGCCAGCTTTGGATCGCAGGACGGGTAGTTTTCTTTTCGTTCCTATGTTTCAACAGGGTTCCGTCCGCCGTAATTGGTTCCTCTTTTCAGCAGTGATTATGCCATATTTCCACAAACTTCTTAAACAGCAGCGACTGTAAAAATCAACATGAAATGTACAGCCGCTGCTATAGAAAGGAGATCTTTCCTTATAGATTTCCAAGATTAAGCTCCATTGCTCTCTGGCAGGCAACAAAGTGGTTGGGAGAGATCTCCACCAGCTTCTGGTTTTTCCTGCATTCTTCACAGGTGTAGTTGCAGCGTTTGTAAAATCTGCATTCCTGAGGAGGATCGATGGGAGATGTAATTTCACCCTTGATAAGTATTCTCTCCTTCTTGGCTTTCAAATCAGGAATGGGGATAGCTGAAAGAAGTGCCTGAGTATAGGGATGCATGGGATGTTCGAAAAGCTCAACAGACGGAGCTTTTTCAACGATCTGTCCCAGATACATAACAGCGATATCATCAGAGAAGTGATTAACAACTGAAAGATCGTGGGTAATGAAGATGTAGGTCAGATCCATCTTTTGCTGAAGTTCCTTGAGCAGGTTCAGTATCTGAGCCTGAATTGAAACGTCCAGAGCGGAAACAGGCTCATCGCAGATGATGAACTTGGGATTTGTTGCAAGGGCTCTTGCGACCCCGATACGCTGACGTCTTCCGCCGTCAAGTTCATGAGGATAAGAGTTGAAAAGTCTCGGTGCAAGACCGACAGTATACATCAGTTCTGCAACTCGTTCTTCAATTTCTTTCTTATCGGTCAGGATCTTGTTGAATTCAATGGGTTCTGCAATAAGTTCTGCAACGGTCATTCTGGGATCCAGAGAGGAGTAAGGATCCTGGAAAATGAACTGCATATCCTTTCTTGCCTTGCGAAGTTCATGCTTGCTGAGGGTGCTGATGTCCTTACCCTCAAATATTACCTGGCCGGAGGTCGGTTCCAAAAGTCTCAGAATAGTACGTCCTGTTGTGGACTTTCCGCAGCCTGACTCGCCTACAAGTCCTAATGTCTTGCCCTTCTCGATGGTGAAGTTGATTCCGTCAACGGCATGGAGAGTGCCGCTCTTGGTTTTAAAATACTTTGTAAGGTCTTTGACCTCAAGAATAGGTTCTGACATTAGTCTATCTCCTTCCTTTCAATATGGAAGCCAGGTCTGTCGTATGCGCTGCAGCGGACAGTGTGGGTCTCATTGAAGGACCTTACGCTCTGAGGCTGCTTGCAATCCTCGCCTGCATAGGGGCATCTGGGTTCAAAGGGGCAGCCTTCGGGCAGATGGGTAGGATCGGGCATAAGTCCCTTAATGGGAGTCAGCATTGCCTTTCTGTCATTGATATTCGGCAGGGAATTGAACAGACCTTCGGTATAGGGGTGCTTGGTATGGTTGAAACCATCTTCGAGAGTACCTTTCTCCACAATGTTTCCGGCATACATGACAGCAACCTCGTCGCAGACCTCGGCAACAATACCGAGATCATGTGTGATCATTATCAGTGAAGTCTGATACTGCTCACGAAGTCTTCTCATAAGGTCCAGAACCTGAGCCTGGATAGTAACATCAAGAGCAGTAGTAGGTTCGTCAGCAATGAGGAGCTGAGGATGGCAGGCCAGTGCAATAGCGATAACGACGCGCTGCTTCATTCCTCCGGAGAATTCATGGGGATAATCGTAGGCACGTTCTGCGGGAATGCCTACCAGTTCAAGCATTTCCATTGCTCTCTTCATGGACTCGACTTTAGTGACGTTCTCATGAAGCAGAATACTTTCCGCGATCTGTTCCCCTACGGTAAATACCGGGTTAAGAGCAGTCATAGGATCCTGGAAAATCATGGAGATATCATTTCCGCGTACACTTTCAAGTTCCTTGGCACTCATTGTGAGAATGTCTTTGCCGTCAAGCTCAAGTTTTTCGCATTCAACGACTCCCGGCGGATCCGGGACAAGTCTCAAAAGTGCAAGAGCAGTTGTGGTCTTGCCTGCACCGGTCTCACCGACCAGGCCGATAGACCTGCCTTTGCCTAACTCCAAATCAAGTCCGTTAACAGCACGTACAACGCCGTCTTCTGTCTCGAAGCGGACTGCCAGATTCTTTACGTCTAATACTTTATCCATTGTCCACCTCTATTTCTTAAGTTTGGGATCCAGGGCATCGCGAAGACCGTCGCCCATCAGGTTGAATGAAAGAATGGTGACCATGATAGCAAGTCCGGGGAAGAGAGTCAGATATCCGTAATCCCGAATATACTCTCTGCCTTCGGAAAGCATTGCGCCCCATTCAGGAGTCGGAATAGGAACACCGATTCCAAGGAAGCTCAGGGAGGATGCCGTGAGAATACCGCTGGCAATGCCCATGGTAGCTCTGACGATTATAGGAGCAAGGGAATTCGGCAATACATGCTTGAACATGATCGCAAAATCTCCCAGTCCGGCGATTTTTGCAGCTTCAATGTATTCCGCGTCGCGGACAGGAAGGACAGCCGCTCTGGTGGTTCTTGCAAACAAAGGAGTATAGACAATACCGATGGCAAGCATGAGTACCCCAAGGCCCTGACCGAAAGCGGACATAAGAGCAACACCCATTAGGAGTGAAGGGATACCGACGAAAATCTCGCAGAAACGGAGGATCAGATTCTCGATCAGTCCGCCGTAGTAACCAGCGACAAGACCGAGGAAAATTCCGAGGACGCAAGAGATCGATATGGAAATAAAGCCTATCGAAAGAGAGTATTTTGCACCGTATACGATTCTTGTGAACTCATCACGTCCGTACTGGTCTGTGCCGAACAGATGGCCGGCGCTTCCGGGCTTGATAAATCTGTCTCTAATAGCCTGTGTAACAATATCCGCGTCGTAGTCGTAAACGATCTGGGCGACCAGGGTCACGATAATGAGCAGAATGACAATGAACAGACCGACCATGGCACTGGGATTCTTTTTGTAGTTTCTCCAGATCTCAGCCATACGGCTGCGTTTTTTATACTGCTTAAGCTCAGCAGCGTCATATTTTCTTTCTTCCATGATCCTGCCTCCCTATTTGCTATATTGTGCCTTGATTCTCGGATCGACAAAGGCATATGCAATGTCGACGACAAGTAATGTCAAATTCAAAATAATGGTAAACATAATGATGCAGCCGCAAGCGAGGGTATAGTCACGGTCGTTTACAGCCTTAACAGTAAGTCTGCCGACACCGGGCCATGCGAAGATGGCTTCGGTCGTAACAGCTCCGCCGAAGGCGTTGCCCAGGGTGGAACCTAAAACTGTGATGATGGGAATGAGCGCGTTCTTAAGAGCGTGCTTTCTGATGACTGTCTTTTCAGGAACACCCTTTGCACGGGCTGTTCTCAGATAGTCCTGTCTGATGACCTCGAGCATGGAGGATCTGGTAATTCTGGTAAGAGTACCGGCCTGCTCGGTTCCCAGGGTGATAGCGGGCAGGATCAGAGATTTGATTCCGGCATCTGCGCCGAAAGACGGGAATAACTTCCAGTGGAGAGAGAATGCCATGATGAGCAAAAGACCGAACCAGAAATTAGGCATTGAAACACCGATCATGGATGTTGTCATACTGACGCCGTCGATCCAGGATCTGTGATTTGTGGCCGCCAGAATGCCCAGCGGCAAAGCAATAATAATTGCAACAATAATACTACCGAAGGCAAGTTCAATAGTCCTCGGCAAACGTTCAAAGAAAATGTCAGCAACAGGTCTCTTCTGCGACAGAGACTCACCCATGTCGCCTCTGAGCAACCCCTTCAGGTATCTAAAATATCGTTCAAAAACGGTTCCGTTAAGGCCCAGTTCTTCTCTGATCTGTTCAATCTGTTCGGGGGTCGCATCCTGGGGAGCTATCTGCAGGACGATGTCGCCGGGAGCAAGGTCCATAAGGAAAAAGACGACAAAGGAAACACAGACAAGAACAGGTATCATCATTAGCAGACGCTGCAGTACATAGCGAAGCATAATGACCTTCCTTTCCTTTTAATAATAGTATTGCATAGGAGCCGCCGCAGAAAGCGGCGACTCCTAAAAAAGATGCTTGTTTAGTGAAAAGAATAATTAATCAGCAATGATTCTCTCGCATTCCTTGAACTGGTGGACAAGACCCGGATGGATCTTTGCACCGGTAACACCGGCAGCTGCACCAAAGGTCAGGGTTGCCTGCGCACAAGGTATCCAGGGAATGATTTCGGTAACCAGCTTGTTCTGGAGTTCAAGGTAGAGTTCGGCACGCTTGGTGGTATCCATTTCACCCGCTGCATCATCAATGAGCTTGTCTATTTCAGGATCGTTGAGATGAGCTCCATTACGTCCGCCGGTGCTGTAGAGAGTATTTCTGTACATGTAGTCAGCATTCTTTCCGGGAGTCCAGGACAGGATGAACATTTCAACGCCATTGGTTTCGCCGGGAGTGCTATACTGCAGTTCGTTGAATGCAGTGGTCTGGTACTGGGTAATATCTACGTTGATGCCGTATTTCTTTAACTGAGACTGGACGTTGGTAGCAAACTTCGTGCGTACAGCGGAGTCGGTCGTAACAAGAGAAATGGTCATGCCGTTGCAGCCAAGCTCATCAAACAGAGCCTGTGCCCCTTCGGGATCGTAGGCAATGCCTTCAATGTCATTGTAGTAGCCCATGTCGCGGCAGTGGATGTTGGTGGAGGGAGTTGCATAGCCGTCCCAGACAGCGATGCAGATCTCTTCCTTATCGAGAGCCTTAGCAACAGCAAGTCTGAACTTGGGGTTGGTGACGATGGAATCGGGATTTGCAAGGTTGAAGCCTACATAGTGCTGGCCGCGGCCAACTTCAGTGATCAGCTGGAGATTTTCATCTTCAATAAGTCTTGCGTAGTCAGTAGCGTTGGGGCTCATGATTACGTCGACTTCGCCGTTTTCAAGAGCGATCATACGAGCGGATGCTTCAGGAATCATCTTGAATACGAGTCTCTGAGTGTTAGGAACGGGGTAAAGAGTGGAGCCTTCAAAACGAACAAGAGATACATAGTCACCAGGGACAAATTCTTCATACATCCAGGGGCCAGTACCAATCTTGATAGCTTCCTCTTCGGGCATGCTTTCAAATGCTTCCTTAGAGAGAATTGCCAGAGAGTTTGCAGCAAAAACATAGTTAAAGTCAACATCACCATTGACAAGTTCCACCTTGAAGGTAAGATCATCAACAATAGTAAATTCTTTGATTTTTTCAGCATATGCACTGGTGGTGGAGTGCTGAGGAGCACGTTCCATCAGAGTGAAGTAAACGTCTTCGGTATCAAGTTTGGTTCCATCGTGGAAAGTGACGTTGTCCTTGAGAGTGAAGGTCCAGTGTGTGGGGTCTTCCATAGTCCAGCTTTCGACAAGCTCGCCCTCGTTCTGCATGGTTGCGAGGTTGGTGTCGGTCAGGAGGTCATGGGTGCAATCCTGAACAATCTGGTTTGTTTCTGCGGTAGTTTCCATCGGGTCGATGGTGGTGAATTCATCAGCCATAGCGATGATGATTTCTTCCTTGTAGTGATAACCTGCAGCTAATTCACCGGTTTCGGTGAGGCCTTCGGTAGCAGTGGTCTGCTGACCGGTGCTGCTGATGTCGGTGGTGCCGGTGCCGTTGACAGCACTGGTTCCGTCATTAGTGCCAGTTGTGTTTTCTTCTTTTGTGCCGCAGGCAGCAAGGCTGAGGACCATGACAGCGACAAGCAGAAGAGCGATAATCTTCTTCATAAGTTTAATGAATTACACGTGATCTTTCAGGTTGAGCCATGCACTATCAACCTTCTGGACATAATTATTATTAGCAATGTGTGTGCCAATGTGTTTCTGACCTAAAACTTGTGCAGAAACGTATCCTTTCAGCAGATATTTTGTGTAAGTCGGAAGAACTTGGGCAAAAAATGCCCCATGCCAATAAAAAAGTTGGGCATTTTTTGCCCAACTTGCCGTTTTGTGCTCAATGTTCTTGCATCATTCACCTTTGATCCCGTACTCTATGATCTTATTCTGCAGTCCTCTGCGGCTTATTCCCAGAGCTGCTGCAGTTTTTTCTCTGTGCCCGCCATGTTTTTTCAGAGCAAGCTCAATAGCGCGCTTCTCAATGGTCCTCAAGGTATTCCCTGCAAGATATTCATCCAGGCTGCTTTCCATATCCGCCGGCATAGTATCAGCCCCGGAACGGATCTCCTTGGGAAGATCGATGACGTCAACATATTCGTTCTTGCAGACTATGGTCGCAAACTCAAGTATGTTTGACAGCTGACGCACGTTTCCGGGGAAATCATAAGAGGATATAAGCCGTTCTGCTTCCTTTGTGCAGCCTTTGATACCCTTGCGCATTTCAAAAGAATACTGCTTGATGAAACTGTCGCAAAGGAGAGGTATATCTTCACGTCTCTCTCTAAGAGGCGGAAGACTTATGGACATAACGTTAAGACGGTAATAAAGGTCTGCTCTGAAAGCTTTTTCCGCGATCAGATGCTCCAGGTCTCTGTTTGTCGCAGCAAGAACGCGTACGTCAACACGGCGGGGTTCGGATGCGCCAATGGGTGTAAATTCCTTATCCTGCAGTACACGCAGCAGTTTACCCTGAAGATTCAGTGGCATATCACCTATTTCATCAAGAAAAATCGTACCGCCGTCAGCTATTTCAAATTTCCCCTTACGGTCAGCGGTTGCACCGGTAAAAGCACCTTTGCGGTTGCCGAAGAACTCGATCTCCAGCAGATTCTCAGGGATCGCGGCACAGTTAACGACGACGAAGCGATTATCCTTTCGCTTGCCCTCTGTATGGATGGCCTTGGCAACAAGTTCTTTTCCGGTACCGCTTTCACCGGTGATCAGTACATTAGCGTCAACATCTTTAAGCTGGTCAATAAGGGAATATACTTCTTTCATCGCATCGCTTTCGCCGATGATCTTATCGTAATGCCTGAGACTTACCAGTTCGTCTGACAGAATACTGACCCTTTTGTTCAGTTTGCGTATTTCCAGAGCCTGAGTCAGAACTACATCCAGTTCGCTCAGATCCAGAGGTTTGGTCAAATAGGTGTAGGCACCGGCCTTCATTGCGTCTACTGAAGTTGCGATGCTGGCATAGGCAGTCATCATTATGACGACTAGCTCCGGATCCATTGCCTTGATCTTTTTCATTACTTCAATGCCGTTTTCTTCGCCCAGCTTAAGGTCAATGAGAATAAGATCACAGCTTTCTCTTTCAAGGTTCTCAAGAACTGCCTGAGAATCAACAAAAGTCCTCACGGAATACCTGTCTTTTAATGCAAAATACAGGGATGTGCATATACCCTGTTCATCATCGAGAATCCAGATAGCAGGTTTAATCATTTTCAGTGTCCTCCGCGAAAATCATGCGGACAGATGTGTATTTACCTTCGGCACTTTCTACCTCAAAGCGTCCGCCGTTTTCCTTTGCATATTGCTTTGCAAGAGCAAGTCCCATTCCGGTGCCCTTTTTCTTTGTCGTAAAGAAGGGCTCCGCACATTGCTGGAGTTGTTCCTCATTCATTCCCATTCCGGTGTCGTAAACCTCAATGCAGACGTCGCTGTCAACGCGGTAAACGGAAAGCCGGACAAGGAAAGGACCGCCCAGGTTCAGAGCTGCTTTTGCTTCATTTGACTCAATGCTGTTTATCAGGAAATTGATCAGCGCCTGTCGAAATTGATCCTTGTTGGCAGAAATATGACAGGACCTGTCAATTTCGTTCTGGATCATGATATTCTTCTTGGCTGAAACATAAGCCAGACCAAGGCAGCTGTCAGCAATTTCCGCAACGCAGAAGCGTTCTTTCTGACCATGTACGGGACGGGAATAATTGACAAGAGTCTCGACCAGCCGTGTTATCCGGTCAACTTCTTTGGGGACATATTCGGTAAAAGCCCCCATGAATTCGGGATCTCCGCCCTGAGATTTGGCAAGAGAGGCATAGGTCTTTATGGTCATCAGCGGGTTCTTGATCTCATGAGCAATGCCTGAAATAATACGGTTCAGGGCCTTATTCTTACTTTCCTCAAAGACCTCTTGCTTCTCCATTTCTTCAGTGGTTACGTCTTCTATCATAAAGACGCGTTCATCATGATTGGAGGTTTTGTGGTTCTGGTAGCGGTATGTATGACGGCGTCCCTCAGCATCACGGATAACATAAAGTTCAGGAGCATCCATATCGGACGGTGCAGCTTCCCAGATGGAACGGATCGCAGGCGGCAGGTCCAGTTCCGTGTGGATCTCCTCTCCTTCCTTAATACCGGCAAGCCGGCGCATGGCATCATTTACCAGCAAGACAGTTCCGTCAAGATTTATGACCATACTGCCTGCCGAAGAACGCTCAATTAGAGTATTTCTCAGTTCGCTGGAGTTCTGCAGATCTTCGATTTTTTCGGACAGTTCAGCGGTTTTTTCTTTTACTTTAGCACGGAGACTGAGGTTGAAAATAACAATAGTCATAACCGCAAGCAGCGCTACTGAAGCACCGACCCCAATCACCTTGATCAATCTTTGAATACGAACGTTTGCGGCAGCTAGGTCGGTGTTTACTATCCATTTTTCAACGATCTCTTCATATTCGTGACTGGAACGGACCTTGCCTATGCCGGAATTCAGGTTGTTGTATAAGGCATGATTATTTCTGCCGACAGCAACGTAATAACTTGTTCTGTAGAAATATCCGTTGTCTATTACGAACTTTTCGCTTAAGCCGTTCTTCTCTAAATTGTACTGGATGCATGGTTTTATCGCTAAAGCGATCTTTGACTCACCGGACAGAAGACTGCTGAATACCTGATCCTGGGTAGCGGCGATCCTCATGGAATTTGCCCCGGTGAGTGACGCATTTGAATAGCTCACTGTTCCCAGCTCGTATATTCCGGGATTGTATCCGGAGTTACCATTTTCCACAGTAGAGGTGACCAGGCAGACTTCAGCAGAATATATTTCAGCGGAAGCTCTGATATTGGGATAAGACTTGATATCTTCTGCATTTACGCCGAGAACAAGGTCAAGTTCGCCTGAATCAAGAGCTACGACAGCCTGCTGCTGCCTGGAATAGACAACGTACTCAACAGAGATACCGATGCTCTTGGCAACGGCGTCCATGATCTCTACATAAGTTCCGTTGGGCGTTCCGTCTTCATCAATATAGATAAGGGGGACCATACCGCCGGAAACGCCGACGCGGACAGTTTTATCTCCTGAGGCACTTACAGAACACACACATGCTGAAAAGACGCTGCATATTATCAAAACCAAACATAATGCAATTCTTATCTGTCTTTTTATTCTTTTCATTTTTCTTCTAAATACAGATTGCGGTACTTATTTACGGTCCTTCTTGAAATTTCAATGCCTTCAGCAGCCAGTTCCTCCGCAATGGCACGGTCGGACAAGCCTGGATTTGCGTCAGAAATGCTTCGTATGCGTTCAACGATATGTTCTCTGCTGGCGTCTCCGACTCCGCCGGAGGTGAAGAGAGTCTTCAGGAGTATCAAATGCCCCTTGTATTCGGCATATTTATCTCCGACACAGCGGCTGACCGTGGAAACAGAGCGATTTGTCAGTTTTGCACAGGCGGCCATAGTCAGAGGCTGAAGCAAAGATAGATCTCCGCTCTTGAGGTAATCAGCCTGTCTCTGAACAGCAAGATTGGCAATGGAGAAAATTGTCTGCTCTCTCTGCTTTATGGCGTAGATAAAGCTTCGTGCCTTAGCCAGATTGGCCCTTATATATTCTTTCTCGTTCTCGTCATCGACCCTCAGATAATCCCTGTAATTTTCAAAGAGCACGGGACACGCAGGCTGGTTGATAAGAGACACCTGAAGACCGCCGTTCTCATCTTCTTCAATGAGGACATCCGGAAGAATGTAGTTTATTGCCTCCGTTTCATAGCCTGAACCGGGACGAGGATTAAGGCTGCGTATAAGCTTGCAGGCCTCTTCAATTTCCTCGTCACTGTAACCGTCAACATAAACAGCACCGTCGGCCATTTCATAGAGGTGATTTTCTGCGATTTCTATAGCAAGTGACACACCGGGATCTTCCATAGCCTTTAGCTGAATGGCCAGGCATTCACCAAGGCAGGAAGCGGCAACGCCCAGAGGATCGCAGGCCTGAACAAGGGCAAGGGCCTCGCGGTAACGCTTCACTGAGCAGCCGCAGATATGAACCATCTCTTCCAGACTGTCTCTAAGGTACCCGTTTCTATCTAAACTACCCGCAATAATCGTGCCAATGCGAAATAACTCGGCGTCGTTTGTCATGACACCAAGCTGAAATTCTATATGCTCCGCCAGACTGCCGAATTCTTTCCCGCCTCGATCCGGAATACTTGAAAAATCATAGGGTGAGGCAGATACAGGACGATAGTCAACAATGGGGTTGGTATTGACGAACTCCTGCACACTCTTCTGCAGCTCTTCCGCGCCCATGGAGAGGACATTGAGTGATTGAAGCACCAGGGCCACGGGAACAACATCGGCCCTTGTAACAAGCTGAGTTTCCAACTTCATAGAATAATTCTCCTGCTACTCTTTCTTCGCATATTCAAACTCATCTTTATCATAATCCCCAAAACATCAAATTGCAAAATGAAACTTGAAAGACGCACACAAAAAGGGACCTCTTTCAAGGTCCCTCTCCATTTCGTTTTTCTTATGCGTTCTTTCCGCAGCAGTTCTTATATTTCTTGCCGCTTCCGCAGGGGCAGGGATCGTTGCGGCCAATCTTTGCTTCTGTGCGGACGTAAGTGCGGGATCTGCGGTAATCGTCATAGATCTCGGTATATTCTTCCTTGGTGAGAATGTCTTCCCATTCCTTCAGATTATAGAGATAATCTGCATCTGCCTTGAACATATTGTAAAGAAGCTTCTTCAGATCAATGTCCAGCTCGATTTCGCTTTCCTCAGTGATTTCCTCAAGATCGAAGGGATTGTTCAGAGAAGTCTGGATGCCATCGAGAAAGCCCATGAAGATGACGGGATCCGCTTCGTACTTTGCGATAAGGTCTGCAACCTTGCCTGCGGGCTTAACAGTGGGATTTGCCAGAATATCCTGATATATCTTCTGTTCGGTGCCGGCATACTTTTCCCAGAAAGCATCGATAGTCTCACGGGTCTGACCGTTGATGAGTTTGTTCCATTGCTTGAAAAGTGTCATATTATTCTCCCTTTTATATTAAATATCTTAATTTTATTCCACGGAAAAATATACTAATTGATATTGCAGACTATGTCAATAAGTTCTTCCGGCTCTGAAATGACAAAGTCCGGCAGGTACAGGCCGCTGCGTTTCTCAGGCGGCAGACACACGGTCCAGCCGACCAGGACGGACTTCATTCCGGCATTTTTTGCGCAGTGGATGTCAAAACGGCTGTCCCCCACATAAATTGCCTCCTCAGGTGAAATGCCCAGCTTTTCACAGGCAAGGAAAAGACAGGTGGGATCGGGCTTGTGAGCCTTGGTATCTGAAGCGGAAACGATGGTATCAAACTCATCGGAAATAGAAAAATTATAAACTGCAGGCGTCAGCAGAGACCAGAGACGGGAAGTCACTATGGCAGTCCTGAAGCCTGCAGCCTTAAGATCCATGACCATCCGGTCGACCCGCGGAAACATATTGACCGTGCCCTTGAATATCTCATTCTGGTAACTGCGGTAAATGGCAACCATTTCCTGGGCATCCCTGTCCGGGAAAATTCTTGCCATGGTTTCACGCAGAGGCTCACCGAAGGTCCAGGCTATTTCCGTGTCATCAGGAGCGGTCATTCCGATAGTATCATAGGTGTGGTACCAGGATCGGAAGATTATGTCGTTGGTATTCATAAGAGTGCCGTCAAAATCAAACAGCACCGCCTTTATTTTTCTGTTTTCGTTCATTTAATCGACCTGTTCATCAGGTTCATCCTCTCTGTAGGCGTCGCTTTCCTCATGAGGATCTGAAATATGAAATACTTCTTCAAATTTTTCCTTGATAAATCCCTTGGGCTCTGCGTAGCTGTCATTCTTATATAGGTGAATGAGGCCCTCCTCATTGAGATTCTGCACCACTATGAAGGTAAAAGGCAGTATGGCAATACCCAGGGCGCCGAAGATCTTTACGCCGCAGAACATGCTTACGAGCATGATCACCGGATGGAGACCGATGGTCTTGCCTACGATCTTCGGCTCAATTATATTGCGTATAACGGAAATGGTAAGGTACATCATCAGAAGCTTGACGCACATCTTCCAGTCACCGTTGATCAGCTCCACGACAGCCCACGGTACAGCCACAGTACCTACTCCGAGGACGGGCAGAATGTCGAAAAGAGCAACGATGACAGCAAGAGCCAGAGCATTGCGTACTCCGAAGAGCTTGAAAAATATCAGGAGTTCAAGGCCTGTGATGCACATTATCAGGAAGTATGACGACAGCACCTTTCCTAAATTGGAGAAAAGGTAGCGCTTGCTGTCACTGATGATCTTCTGCCCCTTTGCGCTGAACTGAGCCAGAATAAAGTGCCGTATGCGTGGATAGTCCATGCTGATGAAAAAGGTAGCGGTAATGCAGAAAATAACGCCAACCAGCATCTTGGGAACTCCCACGGCCATACTTTGCGCAAAATTGACAGCCCAGCGGGAAACGGCTGCCACAACGTCTGACAGCTTGGCAAGTATCCCTGCGGAGACCGAATCCAGATAGTCCTTGATGTTGGGGCTTATTATGTTGATCTTTTCTTCGTACCAGTTAAGGACCGTCATGACGGCAGGCTGGATATGATCCTCATAGATCTGAGGCATATTGCCTATAAAATTGACGGCAACAGTTATAAGCCTTGAAATTCCAAGTCCCAGCAGGACCGCAACAACTGCGTAAAACAGAAAGACTACCACAGCGGCAACTCCCCTTCGGGGAATTTTGATCGTCTTGTGTATCAGCTCTACCGCGGGTTTGGTCATAAGGGTTATTATTGCCGCCACAGCAAAGGGCCAGATGGCCCCGAGAACGTATTTAAAGAAGAGGTAATAAAGGGCAAGCCCTATGGACAGATAGACGAAGCTTATTATAAAACTTCTTTTCTTCTCTGTATCCTCGTTCATTCCAGTTCTCCTTTCTGAAGAGCGTTGAGTGAGGCGTTTATAAAGTGATCCAGGGCGCCGTCCATGACAGCGGAGACGTTGGAGGTTTCGCATCCCGTACGGTGATCCTTGACCATGGTGTAGGGCTGGAATACGTAGGAACGTATCTGACTTCCCCAGGCATTCTGGCTGTAGTTGCCCTTAAGATCGGAAATCATGTCCTTGTGCTCCTGCTTGGCCAGAGCGTAAAGCTTAGCGTAGAGCATACGCATGGCGTACTCCCTGTTCATATGCTGAGAGCGCTCGTTCTGGCAGCTGACCACAATATTGGTGGGCAAATGGGTAATACGTACGGCAGAGTCTGTTCTGTTGACGTACTGGCCGCCGGCGCCTGATGCTCTGTATGTATCGATGCGCAGATCTTCGGGATTGATCTCGACCTTCACGTCTTCGGAAAGTTCCGGAGTGACGTCTACCGACGCGAAACTGGTCTGGCGCTTGTGAGCAGTATTGAAGGGAGAAATGCGGACCAGACGGTGAACGCCGTGTTCGGTCTTCAGGTAGCCGTAGGCAAATTCTCCGGAGATCAGCAGAGTGGCAGATTTGATGCCGCCTTCCGTGTCGTTCTGGTAGTCTAAAAGCCTGACGCTGTAGCCCTTACCTTCTGCCCAGCGGGTGTACATGCGAAGCAGCATTTCCGTCCAGTCCTGGGCGTCAAGACCGCCGGCACCTGCGTGAACGGAGACAATGGCGTTGTTCGCGTCATACTCCTCCGTCAGCAGAGTGCGTATGCGCATGTCCTCTACCTTTTCGGTCAGAGCATCCAGCTCATTCTGCGCCTCTTTGGCAAGCTCTGCGTCCTCAGCCTCATCGGCCATATCGCACATAAGCTCTATTTCTTCGTATTTTTCACGGCATTCGTTATAAGCGGCCAGCTTATCCTCAATACCGCTTTTTTCTTTCATTGTTTTCTGGGCCTTTTCAACATTGTCCCAAAAGCCCGGGATCTCCATTTCCAGATTGAGATCCCCAAGTTTTGCCTCCAGACCCGCTACGTCAAAGAGACTCTCCCAGCTTCAGGAGAGCTGACTCCAACTCGGGCAGGATGCTTCTGATTGCATCGATCTGTAACATTATTCGTTCCTTCCGCAGCAGTTTTTATATTTCTTGCCGGATCCGCAGGGACAGGGGTCATTGCGTCCTGGCTTTTTCTCTACTCGAACAGGTTCAGCCTTCTGGACCTTGGTCTCCTTGGGAGCTTCCTGGGGCATCTGGCTTGCCATGCTGCGCTGTGCTCTGTCGCTCTGAGCGCCGGCTCTGTAGGACTCACTGTAAACCTTTCCGCTGGCGTCATCCTTGCGTTCAGTAGCGCTGACCTTGCGCTGCTGGACCTGATCGTTGGTCTGAATGCTTACGTTGAAGCAATAGCGGATCAGATCGCAGCGGATGTTGTCTACCATTTCATCAAACATGTCGGAGCCTTCGTTGGCGTAAGCCTGAGCCGGATCCTGCTGGCCGATGGAGCGGAGACCGATACCGGTCTTCAGCTGATCCATGGCGTCAATGTGGTCCATCCACTTGGTATCGACGATACGCAGAAGCAGCATGCGTTCCAAAAGTCTCATGCGGTAAGAACCGATCTCAGCTTCCTTCTTTTCGTAGCACTGACGGAACATTTCCATAATGTCCTCTTTCAGTTTATCGGGAGTGAGCTCGCGCTTCTGATCCTCAGCATATTCAACGCCGGGGAGGAATTCGCTGATCTCGCGTATCTTGTTATTGAGATCTGCAAAGTCCCATTCTTCGGCATACTTGGAGTCTGCGGTCTCGAATTCCACAATGTTGGTGACAATGTCTCTCATCATGGACTCGATGTGTTCCTTCAGGTCTTCGCCGTGGAGAACTCGGTTGCGTTCTTCGTAAATGACGCTGCGCTGCTTGTTCATGACGTCGTCGTACTGCAGAACGTAGCGGCGGATGCCGTAGTTGCGGCCTTCAACCTTCTTCTGGGCATTTTCAATGGTTCTGGACAGAATACCTGCTTCAATGGGCAGGTCTTCGGTCATGCCGATGCGGCCCATGATCCCCTGAATGCGGTCGCCGCCGAAGAGACGCATAAGGTCATCTTCCAGGGAGATGAAGAACTGAGAAGAACCGGGGTCGCCCTGACGGCCGGAACGTCCGCGGAGCTGATTGTCGATACGGCGTGACTCGTGGCGCTCGGTACCGATAATGTGAAGACCGCCCAGAGCGGTGACTTCTTCGTGAGCGGGAGCGCACTCAGCCTTGAACTGTTCAAGGAGCTGATGATAGGTATCTCTTGCGGCAAGAAGTTCCTTGCTCTTGAGGGGAACAAAGCTGGAAGCGTAGGAGATCTCCTTTTCTTCAAAGCCCATCTTCTTCATTTCGCGCTTCGCTTCAAATTCGGGGTTGCCGCCGAGAAGAATATCGGTGCCTCGGCCTGCCATATTGGTGGCAATGGTGACCTGCCCCTTGCGGCCGGCCTGAGCAATGATCTCAGCTTCTCTCATGTGCTGCTTTGCGTTGAGGACGTCGTGGGGGATGCCGCGCTTCTTCAGCATTTCGGAGAGAAGCTCAGATTTTTCAACGGAAATGGTACCGACCAGAACAGGCTGGCCAGTTGCATGGCGGCGTACGATCTCTTCGATGATGGCCTTGTACTTACCTCTTTCGGTGGCGTAGACCTGATCATCCATGTCATCACGGATAACAGGCTTGTTGGTAGGAATGACCACTACCTGCATGTTGTAAATATCAGTAAATTCTTCTTCCTCAGTCTTGGCTGTACCGGTCATACCGGACAGCTTCTTATACATTCTGAAGTAGTTCTGAAGGGTGATGGTAGCAAGAGTTCTGGACTCCTTGCGGACTTCAATGCCTTCCTTGGCTTCAATGGCCTGATGGAGACCGTCGCTGTAGCGTCTGCCGTACATGATACGGCCGGTAAATTCGTCTACGATGTTGACTTCGCCGTTGTTGACGATGTAGTCAGTATCGCGCTTCATGATGTTGTGAGCCTTCAAAGCGATGAGAACATGGTGGTTGATGTCCATGTTGGCCGGATCTGAAAGGTTGTCTATGCCGAAGTATTTTTCGCAGCGCTGAACGCCTTCGTCAGTGAGGGCAACGCTCTTGTCCTTTTCGTTGACGGTAAAATCGTAGCCCTTGTTAAGCTCGTCAATATCTACAAGATTAGTTCCAAGAACGGGGTTCTTGCCAAGCTTTTCATCAGGATCGGCAATTCTTCCGCGGAGGCCTTTGACAAAACGGTTGGCCTTTTGGTAAAGTTCGCTGCTGTCGTCTCCCTGACCGGAAATGATCAGAGGAGTACGGGCTTCATCGATGAGAATGGAGTCGACTTCGTCCACAATGGCAAAGTTGAGCTCTCTCTGGGACTGGAACTGTTGGGCGACGGCCATATTGTCGCGCAGATAATCAAAACCGAATTCGTTATTGGTACCGTAGGTAATGTCGCATTCATAGGCGGCCTTGCGGGCAGCAGGGTCGGAACCGTTGGTAATAATGCCTACGGTCAGGCCAAGGAAGGTATAGATCTTGCCCATCATTTCGCCCTGGGTAGATGCCAGATAGTCATTGACGGTGACTACGTGAACACCCTTGCCCTCGAGGGCGTTGAGGTAAACGGGCAGAGTCGCCACAAGGGTCTTGCCCTCGCCGGTCTTCATTTCGGCAATGTTGCCCTCGTGAAGGACAATGCCGCCGATGAGCTGGACGTGGAAAGGCTTCATTCCTACGGTTCTTACCGCTGCTTCGCGGCATACGGCAAAGGCTTCGGGAAGAATATCATCCAAAGTTTCACCCTTGGCAAGACGCTCCTTAAACTCCGCTGTCTTTCCGCGAAGCTCGTCGTCGGACAAAGCCTGCATGGAGCTGTCCAGCGCTTCGATCTGAGCGACCTTCTTTTCGATCCTTTTGATTTCTTTATCGTTCCAGTCGCCGAATATTTTTTCAAGTAAACCCATACGGTTCTCCTTTATGTGCAGAATATTATAACCAGACAGTCTATTATAACATAAAAACGCCCCGCCGATAAAGCGGGGCGCCTTTTTAATCAAATCTTAACAAATTCTACTGGAAGTAAAGATAGGGATCTTCTGCGTCAAAGTCGCACAGGCGGATGAAAAACTCATCACCGCCGTCCAGTCCCATATATCCGAAGCCCATGAAGAGACAGAGGGTGGCGTCTGCGGGATCTTCGGGAAGATCTACTATTCCGCGCCAGAGCTGACCGGGTTCAAGAAAATCGTCATACATGAAGTCTTCCTTTTCCCAGTAGCTGAAATTACCGTCGGCATCATAAACAGCCTTGCCGGTGTAGACCCGGAGCTGCATCGGCATATCAACGGGAGCAATGACCAGTTCTCCTGCATTGTCCCAATCATAGTATCCGGTGCAGTCGCTGACCTGCCATTCTTCGTAATCAAGAGCGGTCTTAACTTCTTCGGAGGGATTGGTCAGTACAACGACCCACTGATCGTCCTGAGCTGCATCTACCAGGTCCTGAATTACCTGGGGAAGCTGAGACTCATAGTAACCGCCTCCTTCAAAGGGGCTGTAATAACCGAAGTTGCCAACGGAACCAACGTGATAGCTGCCGCCGTCTGCGACGATCTCGTGATACATTGTAACGGTGTAGTCGTCGATAAAACCGAACTGATAGACTTCTTCTTCACTGTATTCGTTACAGGGAATATCAACATATACAGACCAGTCCTGACGGTCGGGATAATCGTCGTCACCTATCCAGGAGAGAATAGGTTCTTCAGCGATAGTCACAGCACAGCCCTCATAGAATTCTGCGTCTTCGGGGTAATTGATGTTGCCGCTGTAGAAATCTGCGGTCATGTCTTCGTAGAAGCAGATCCAGGTGTCTGTGCCGCTTTCGTAGCAGAGACCGCTGTCACCGTCAATTTCATAATCGTACTGGTACCAGGTGCCGACAAGATCTTCATAATGATAATCGCTCTTGTGGAATTCAATGGGCCCTTCCTTGGTATAAATTCCCTTATGAGTACTGCTCAGTTCAATGTCATCGTCAAAATAGTGTTCGATGCAGACCAGGGTGTCGGCATCAGTGAGAGCGATACGCATGGTCAGGTAATCATAGGGCTGGGCTACGATGCACCAGTCCATATAGTTTTCGCCTTCGGCAACAGGCTCGTTGACGATCTCAAAGGGCATATCTTCAAAATCATCGTCAACACCATACTTGGAAGCCCAGAGATAGTCGATGCCTTCGCTTTCGTAGACGGTAATGCGGGAATCGACATTCTGCTGCGCAGCGTCCCAGAAGCCGGGATCGGTGCCGTCTGTGCTCATTTCATAGTCGTAGTAGAGAGTCTTCAGGTACCACTCACCTACCAGGTCCTTCCAGGTAACGGGCGCCTGCTGGGCTTCAGGCTCCGCGCCGTCATCGGGCACAGTGGTGTCGGTGGTAATATTTTCGGGAGCCGGTTCTCCGCTGTTATCTTCGGGTTTGTCTTTGCCGCAGCCTGCAAGTGCCACGGTAAGGACCATGATCAGCGCAAGGACCAGGGCGGTATATTTTTTCATTGTATTCCTCCTTAGTGTTACAGGAAAATTTGACAAATCATTATACCATACGATTTTGCTGACACAAAGAAATGTTGTATAATGTTGGCGAAAATGTTTTTGCACCCACAGGGAGGTCCCATGAAACTTTATTGCGCGCCGGAAATGAAACTAATGCTGGACTACAGCGACATCGGCGTTGATAACGAACAAATAAACAAAATGACCGGTCCCATAAAGAAGGCTCTTGCGTCTATGGCAGAGCTGGAGGCCGGGGCAATTGCAAATCCCGGTGAAGGACGCATGGTTGGCCATTACTGGCTCCGCGCTCCGGAGCTTGCGCCTACCGCTGAAATTCAGGAGCAGATCAGAGCCTGCGATAAATCTGTCGACGATTTCGTAAAACGCGTTCACAGAGGCGATTTCGGCCCTCTGAGCACAGTTCTCATCTGCGGTATAGGCGGCAGCGCTCTTGGAATTCAGTTTATTTCAGGCGCCCTCTACACTCTCCACGA
>JAKSSR010000110.1 GCA_024402995.1 Clostridia bacterium
CAGGTGCCCAATTCCAGCTTGGTGGGCTTCTGTTTGTACCAGATGAGCATTATGAGTATTACAAAAACGGGCATGGTAAACTGCAGGATGATGGTGTTGCCCGCAGTCGTCAGCTTATTGGCAACGGAGTACAGATTGTTGGTAACAATAAGACCAAGAGTACTGAGAATGACAGTCTTGTTTATTTTGAATTTGCGGCCTTTCAGACGCATATAGCAGAAAAGGATCGTTCCGGAAATAAGAGTTCTGCCGCTGTTGATCGCCAGGGCGTCCCAGGGGATTATTTTGAAAAACAGTCCGCCGGTGGCAAAGAGCGCTGCCGACAGAGCTACCAGAAATGTTGCTTTTTTGTTGTCCATAGTTTTACTGTTTTGCTATTTTGTCAGCCAGATCGTTAAGGTATTCCCAACGTTCCATTTTCTCCAGAAGTTCTTCGTCCAGGCGATCCTTTTCCGCCGTAAGCTCCATGAGACGGGTGTAATCTCCGCCTGCAGAATTGATCTGCACTTCAACTTCTGCTATTTTTTCTTCAAGACCGGCTATTACATCATCGATCTCGTCAAATTCTTTCTGTTCTTTATAGGAAAACTTCAGCTTGCCGGGACGGCGCTTGGCCTGAGAAGCGGCTTCGGACGTGCCTGCCTCGTTTTTCCGGGCGGAACCGGCAGCCTTTGCGGCCTCTTCGCGGACGTCCCTCATGTTCATATATTCACTGAAAGCGCCGTTATACATGTTGATGCTTCCGTCTTCAAAGGCAAAGGACTTCTGAACCAGCCGGTCAAGGAAGTAACGGTCATGGGAGGCAATTATCACAGCTCCCGGGAATTCATCCAGATAGTCTTCAAGAACAGTAAGCGTCTCAATATCAAGATCGTTGGTAGGCTCGTCCATGAGAAGAACATTGGGAGCCTGCATAAGGACAGTGAGCAGGTTAAGTCTGCGCTTTTCTCCGCCGGAAAGTCTGCCTACCTCTGTGGAATGCATATGAGGCGGGAAGAGGAAGCGTTCCAGCATCTGGGACGCGGAAAGATAACCGTCGCTGGTCTCTACGTTCATGGCAATGTCTTCCACGTACTTTATGAGCCTGGTATTGGCGTTAAGTTCAGGGGGTTCCTGAGAAAAATAGCCGATACGGACGGTGTCGCCTATGTCGACCACGCCGCTGTCGGGGACCACTTCTCCTGCTATGATTTTCAGCAAGGTTGTTTTTCCGCAGCCGTTGGGGCCGATAATGCCGATGCGATCATTTCTGAGGACGGTGTAGGTGAAATCACTGAAAAGAGTGCGGTCGCCGTAGTATTTGCCCAGGCCTTCGATCTCAATGATCTTCTTGCCAAGACGGGAGCTGACGGCGTTTATTTCAAGATGAGGGTCTTCAAAGCTCTGCTTGGCCTTTTCCAGTTCTTCGAAGCGCTGGATACGGCCTCTTGCCTTGGTGGTTCTGGCCGGAGCACTCCAATGCATCCAGCGGAGCTCCTTCTTGTAAATTGCAGCCCTTTTACGCTCGCTTGCAACTGCCATGGAAAGACGCTGAGCCTTCTGCTCCAGATACTGGTCGTAATTGCCCTCGTAGGAAACCAAACGTCCCTTTTCTATCTCGCAGATGTGATTGGTTACTCTTTCAAGGAAGTAGCGGTCATGGGTGATCATGAGAACAGCGCCCTTGAACTCATCGAGGCGGTCCTCCAGCCATTCGGTAATGCCCAGATCCATGTGGTTGGTGGGCTCGTCGAGAATAAGCAGGTTCGCGTCCTCTGCAAGGACTGCCGCAAGGGCGATCTTCTTCCGCTGTCCGCCGGACAGTGTACCGACTGGGGCGTCCATGTCGGAAAGGCCTAATTTTGTCAGAAGAGCCTTGCATTCGAATTCTTCAGCATCGTACTTGAGGAAGGCCTTCATCTGCTCCAGAACGGTGAGGGACGGATCACAGACGGGATTCTGAGGAAGATAAGCGCATCTTAAATCTGCGGCGCGTACTATTTCGCCGCCTTCGTCTTCCATTACACCTGCCAGTATCTTGAGCAAGGTGCTCTTTCCGCTGCCGTTGACGCCTACAAGACCGATCTTATCGTTCTCGTGAATTATGATATTGACGTCCTCGAGCAGTGTCTTGACGCCAAAGTTCTTTTTTATATGTCTTGCCGAAATTAAATCCATAGGTGAGATTATATATTATGGTCGTGAAGATATCAATTGACGCATTTATAAAAAAGAAAGGCCATGCTATAATTCCAGTGTAATCACATTTCAGAGTTTAATGTAAAAGAGGTACGTTATGGGAGGAATGAGACCCGGCATGGGACCGGGAATGAGAGGCCATCTGACAGAAGAGGAAAAGGCCAATAAGCCAAAGGTCACAAAGGAACTGCTTCTGAGAATACTGAGTTATCTGAAGCCCTACAAGCTCCAGTTCTTTTTCGTCTTTGTGGCGATACTCCTCAGCGCCGTCGTAGGCCTGCTGCCGTCTGTCATCACCGGCAGGATCGTGGACAAGGCACTTGTCGACCGCAATATGAGCCAGCTGATCCGCCTTTGCCTGGCGGCCTTCGGCGCCGTCGCCGTAAGCCAGATCATAGGCGTTCTTGAAAGCTACATCAACTCCTGGATATCCCAGCGTATCATCTTCGACATGAAAAACCAGATGTACCGCCATCTGGAATATATGCCCCACGCATTCTTCACAACTGAAAAGCAGGGGGATATCATAACCCGCATGAACACCGATATTTCCGGTGTTTCCTCTGTCATCAGCGGAACCCTGACCAGCGTCGTCAGCAACATTGCGACAGTTGTTACCACAGTCATCGCTCTTTTCTCCATGAGCTGGCAGCTGGCCATTGTGGGAATGCTGGTCATTCCCCTTCTCATTATCCCCTCAAGAAGCGTGGGCAATGCCCGCTTCAAGCTTCTTACGGAAAGCCAGGCAAAGAACGACGAGCTGAATCAGGTCATCAACGAAACCCTCAGCGTCTCAGGCTCCATGCTTGTCAAGATCTTCACCCGCGAGGAGAAGGAATACGACAACTTCGTAAAGATCAATGAGGAAGTGACCAAAATATCTCTTAAGGAAGCCCGCAGCGGCAAGTGGTTCCACGTGGTCATGGGAATGTTCACCCAGATCGGACCTCTTCTTATTTATCTGGCCGGCGGCTATTTTCTCATAAGCAAGACAGACCTTAATCTGTCCGTCGGTACTATTACCGCCACGGTCGCTCTCATCAACCGCCTGTACCGCCCCGTTGAAAGCCTGCTGGATCTAGGTGTTTCCTTCACCCGCTCACTTGCTCTTTTCACCAGAATTTTCGATTACCTCGACCGTCCCGCTACCATCACCTCGCCGGAAAACGGCGTAAAGCCTGAAATGGAAAAGCAGGATATAGTCTACGACCACGTCAGATTCCACTACTCCGAGGACAAGCCCCTTCTTACCGACGTCAGCTTCACTGTCCCCGGCGGCAGCATGTACGCAGTGGTAGGCCCCTCCGGTTCGGGAAAATCGACGGTGGTCAACATGATACCCCGCCTTTACGACGCCATTGAGGGCAGCGTCACCATTGCCGGCGTCAACGTTAAGGATATTGATCTGCCGTACCTGCGTTCCAATAT
>JAKSSR010000111.1 GCA_024402995.1 Clostridia bacterium
CCGCTGTAAAGCATGTGGTCCATGTCAGCGCCAAAACCTTCGCCCTGCTCAAGGTAGTAATCCAGCTCCACCGGAAGGAAGAAGGTGCTGCTCTGTACCAGCGAATTGAAGTGAGGAGTGCTCTCGGTCAGAGTGTACTGAATGGTGTATTCATCAATGAGCTTGACCCCTACGGTACGGTCAAAACTGTCTTCGATCTCATCTCTTGTGAGAGTTGATTCTCCGCCTTTATCGATATTTTCAAGGGCTTCACGATACTGAACAAGACCTTCTATGAGACCGAAAATATAATCGTCACTTTCGATCCCGTATGCCGGATCGGCCTGAATGCGGACTGCATCGTAGAAGTCCTGAGCGGTAAGAGCATAGTCTGTGGCAATGCCGTTGTTGTCCACCCAGTTAAGACCTCCGCGAATGTGGAAGGTCCAGACAGTGCGGTCATCGCTGACTGTAAGACGGTCGGCGGCGGCAGGAACGGTAGTTCCGTACTTGTCGGGCTCTGTAAGGCTGATAACGCAGTTGGTCATGATCTCCTTGACCGCTGCAGACTTGGTGGTGTAGTAATCCAGGTTTCCGCATCCATCCTCAATGGCAAGAGTATATACGGAGGGAGCAGGAAACTCCTGAGAAGCATCAGTATTATCGGGGTTCTGCGGATCGGCAGTCTGAGTTTCGCCGGTCTGCCCTTCGGTTCCGGCAGCGTCCGGGGTATCAGCAGTGGGCACACCGGATTGATCCCCAGTATTGTTATCAGGCAGAGCAGTACATGCGCTGAGTGAAAGGACCATGACAAGGACCATGATCAGGGCAGTTATTTTCTTCATAGCTCTACCTCCTTTTCAGCATATTTTAACAAGGTATTATACAATATATAGTTAAAAAAAACAAGCCTTCGCATATATAGCGAAGGCTTACGCTTAAAAGATATCTGCAGCGAGCTTTACGAGAAGCATTACGATGACCACTGTCATAATGATTTTAATGAACTTTGTGCCCTTCTTAATAGCCAGGGCTGCGCCGGCCTGTCCGCCCAGAATACTGAAAACGGTGGTAGTCAGGGCCAGGGGCCAGATGGTGTAACCGGCGATCATAAAAGATACAGCGGAAGACCAATTGGACGCCAGATTGAAAACCTTGGCAGTACCGGATGAAGTCCGCAGATCCAGCTTCAGTATGGAGCAGAATATCATCATTGCAAAGGTTCCGGTACCGGGGCCGATGAGTCCGTCGTAAAAAGCGACGATGAGTCCGGTAAGGGCAGAAATGATATAAACCTTGCTTTTGGGCAGCTCCTCAAAACCGCTGTGCTCGCCAAAATCCCGTTTAAGAAGAAGGAAAGCGGCTGCAAAAGGAAGGACGCAGACGACTATCTTCTTCATGGTATCGGAGCTGGTATTCATAAAGATCACCGTTGCGATGCGGGCTCCTATGACGGCAAAAACTGCCGAAATCACAGCGACAGTCCAGTTGACGGCCTTCTCCTTAATGTAGCGCAGGGACGCAAAGGTCGTGCCCATAGCTGCGGTAAACTTATTGCAGGCGTAGACGTTCTGCATGGGCAGGCCGGTCAGCATATAGACGGGCACGGATATGACTCCTCCGCCGCCGGCAATGGCGTCAACAAAGTTGGCGGCAAAGATACCGACGCAAAGGAATATCAACATTTTCCAAGAAATTATTCCAAATACCATACTATGTTTTTTATCCTTTGCGGCTGGGTTCAGTCCGCTCAGTCAGTTACTTTATTCTTAAAGCTCTCATTGCGTTGATAATGGCAATGAGGCAGACGCCTACATCTGCAAAGACAGCAAGCCACATTTTGTCATATCCGAGGACGGAGGCAACGAGAACGACGACCTTTACTCCTATGGAGAAGATGATGTTCTGGTAAATGATGCTCATGGTCTTGCGGGCGATCCTGACGGCAAGGGCAATATCGGAGGGACGGTCGTTCATAAGGACGATGTCCGCTGCTTCAACTGCGGCAGCGCTGCCCATTCCGCCCATGGCAACGCCTACGCCTGCCTTGGTAAGAACAGGTGCGTCATTGATCCCGTCGCCGACGAAAGCCAGGGTCCTGCCCTTTTCGGAATCAGCCATAAGGCCTTCAGTTATCCTCATTTTATCTTCGGGCAGAAGGCCGGAGTGGTATTCGTCCAGTTTAAGTTCGGCCGCAACAGAAGCGGCAACCTCTTCCTTGTCTCCGGTAAGCATGGAAAGCCTCCTGATCCCTGCCTTGCGGAGCTGAGCTACAGCACCTGGAGCATCCTCCTTCAGCTGATCCTTGATGATAATATGGCCAACGTACTGTCCTTCCACCACAACGTGAACGGCAGTGCCGAAGATTTCGCAGTCGTGATAAGGCTTGTTGAGCTTACGCATAAACTTGCGGTTGCCGCAGGAAACTTCCAGGTCGTCTACAGTAGACGTAATTCCGTAGCCCGGGAATTCACTGGCATTGCTTACTCTTGCCTTATTGATCTTCTGTCCGTAAGCGTCTGCTAAAGATCTGGAAATGGGATGGTCGGAGAAGCTTTCGGCGTGAGCAGCCAGCTCAAGGAGGCGTTCTTCCGAGATCATTTCCGGGTGAACAGCCACAACGGAGAAAACACCCTTGGTAAGTGTTCCGGTCTTGTCGAATACCACCTGATCGGCCTTTGCAAGAGCCTCCAGATAATTGCCTCCCTTAATGAGTATACCCTTGGAAGAAGCTCCGCCTATGCCTGCAAAGAAGCTGAGGGGAACTGAAATTACCAAAGCACAGGGACAGGAAATTACAAGGAAGACAAGTCCCTTGTGAGCCCAGGAGGACCAGTCTCCGGTAATGAATCCGCCGGCAAGAATGGTTATGAGAGCAAGTCCGCAGACAATGGGAGTGTACCAGTGAGCAAAGCGGGTGATGAAAGCCTCAGCCTGGCCCTTGTTGGCAGCGGCGTCTTCGACCAGCTCCAGTATTCTGGAAGCAGTAGACTCGCTGCAGGGCTTGGTGACCTTGACTCTGATAACGCTGTCTAAGTTAATGCTTCCGCTGTAAATGCTGTCACCCTCGCCTACTCCTCTGGGAGCGGCTTCGCCGGTAAGAGCGGCAGTATCAAGACGGGAAGAACCTTCAATGATCTCGCCGTCAAGGGGAACTCTTTCGCCGGGTTTAATGACAATAACAGTGCCGACTGCAACGTCTTCCGGGTCAACTCTATCGATATCCCCGTCTTTTTCAACGTTTGCGTAATCAGGTCTTATGTCCATAAGGTCTGAGATAGACCTGCGGGACTTGGCAACGGCCTTGTCCTGGAAGAACTCACCTATGCGGTAGAGAAGCATGACCATGACGGCCTCGGA
>JAKSSR010000112.1 GCA_024402995.1 Clostridia bacterium
CTGATCAAAGAATTCCTTTACCCGGCTTCTTAGATCAGGAGCTTCGTCATATACGGCGTGGGGATATTCTTCTCCGTAGAGGTAGAACTGACTGCCGGTGATCTTCGCGATTTTTTCGGAGGCCCGGTAGGTCAGGACACGGTCGCCCTGGCTGCCGACAACGAAAACAGGGCACTTTATGGCTGCTGCTTCCTTAGTGAGATCAAGGCCTATGATAGCCTTTGCGGTATTAATGAATCTTGTGAGCATTTCGTCAGTCAGGTCATCACCCATGGCGGAGAACGCCTCTTTGTTTGCTTCGTAAAATGCCGGGGAATAAATGAGCCGACCCATATCTGCGGTCAGTTCATTTCGTTTATTATCCTCGGCCAGTTGGATCCAGCTGCCAATGACCCCTTCAGATGTCTCGTTGCCTTTGCAGGCAGAGGCTGCAACAGCGACTTTCTTAACCAGTTGGGGATAAGTTCCGGCAACGTAAATGCACTGCATGCCTCCCATGGAGCAGCCGTACATGTAAAGATCCTTAAGGCCAAGGTCATTTATTGCGGTGACCAGGTCTTCACCCATGCGGCTTATGGTGTTGCCCTGAGGGACGTCATCCCTGACGTCGAAGACATAAACGGTATAATCGTCAGTAAAATCCGCGAAGGCGTCTGCTAAAGCCTCTGTGTTGTCTGTAACGTAGCCGGTGGAAAGCCCCGGAACTACAACCATGGTTTTTGAACCGCTTCCGAAGGAAGTGTATCTGAGCTGAGGATGCTCTTCTGAGTTTGTTTCGCTTATTTTTCCGCATGCCGTCAGCGCTGCTTCGCAGAGCAGAGGCAAGGCAATAAGGCGAATAATATGTGATTTTCTGTTAAAGATTTTCATTGATTCCTCCTGAAAAATGAGTCGGTGCTTTTTATGTTTACTGTTCGGGAACAACTGCAAAGAAGGTGAGAGTTTCGTTTCCGCTGTTGATCACACTATGAGAGTGCCCCTTGGGACAATAGTGGCATATTCCGGGAAGAAGGGCTTCTTCGCTGGCGTCAAAGAGTGCTTTGCCGCTTCCGCTGATGACGTATATCATTTCGCTGCTTGTATCGTGGAGATGAAAACCTATGGACGCGCCCGGCTCAAGGCTGAAGCGTGCGATCTTGCCGTTTTCATCTTTGAACATGCAGGTCTGGACTTCTCTTTCACCGCCTTTGAAGGCCTGAATTGTTTTGGGTTCCATTTCACTGAAATTTATGAGCATATGAGCCTCCTGTGATTTATGATATTATTGAATAAGTGATTATATCACATATAGCAACATTATCCCATTCTGTGATATAATGAAACATTCAGGAGGTAAAACCATGCAGCATGAAATAACTTCACGTCATCCCCTGCTTGACAGCGCGGGAAAACTCATTGAACCGGGATACACTAAAGGTCTGCTCATGGACTACGACCGTAAGGCTATTAAGGGCGGCGCTCTTCGCATTAAGGAGTGGGACTATTATCTTATCCATGCCGGAAGCTTTGCCATTGCTCTTACCATTGCCGACAATTCCTACATGGGCCTGGACAGCATCTCTCTTCTGGATTTCACGGGAGTCCCCTGGGAGCATACCAACAGTCCCATGTCTTTAATGACCCTTGGCAAGCGCAACTTCCCCAGCGGCTCTGACAGCGGAAACGTTGAAAGCGGCAGCAGCAAGTACCACATCTGCTTTGCTCATAATGGCGATCACCGTCTGCTTACCTTCAGCATGGAAAATTTCATGGACGGCAAGCCCATTAAGGGAGAGATACGTCTTGAGAATCCTCAGCAGGAAAGTATGGTCATCTGCACTCCTTACAAAGAAAAGGAAACTGCCTTCTACTACAATCAGAAGATCAACTGCATGCCTGCCAGCGGCTGGGTCGAATACGGCGGAAAGGAATATAAGCTGAGAAAAGGGGAGGCCTGGGGCACTCTTGACTGGGGCCGCGGTGTCTGGACCTACAAAAACACCTGGTACTGGGGCAGCGCTTCCTGGTCTGTTGACGGTGTACCCTTCGGCTGGAATATCGGCTACGGTTTCGGCGACACCTCCGCAGCCTCCGAAAATATGCTTTTCTACGGCGGAAAGGCTCATAAGCTGAGCCAGGTCAGATTCAACATCCCCATGAAAAACGGCACAGAGGACTACATGAGTCCCTGGACCTTCACTTCCGATGACGGACGTTTTGAGATGGACTTCAAGCCCTATCTGGACAGAGCGTCCTGCACGGACATTAAAATCATCTGCTCGGACCAGCATCAGGTCTTCGGCCTCTTTACAGGCGAAGCCAGGCTGGACGACGGAACAGTGATTCAGGTAAAAGATCTTCCCGGTTTTGCCGAGAAGGTTATGAATAAATGGTAATGAAAGGACTATAAAATGGCTAACCCCAAAATTCAGATCATCGTTAAGAACTACGGCACCATGACTGCCGAACTTTATCCCGAAATGGCACCCAAGACTGTTGAAAACTTCCTCAAGCTGGCAAAGGAAGACTTCTTCGCAGGTCTTATTTTCCATAGAGTTATCGAAGGCTTTATGATCCAGGGCGGCGGCTATGACGCTCAGATGGAACATAAAGAATGCGAAGCTATCAAGGGCGAATTCGCAGCCAACGGTTTCGCAGCTAACACTCTTAAGCATGACCGCGGCGTCCTTTCCATGGCACGCACCAGCGATCCCGACAGCGCATCTTCCCAGTTCTTTGTAATGCACGCCAAGGCACCTCATCTTGACGGTCAGTACGCAGGCTTCGGCAAGGTCATCGAAGGCCTTGACGTTCTGGACAAGATCGCCACTTGTCCCACCGGCAGCTACGGCTGGTACATGCAGGATGTTCCCAAGGACACCATTGAAATTGAAACAATTAAAGTCGTTGAATAATTAAGTATCACTTATCAGGAGGCTTATTTGAGTGAAATAAGGATTACGCCGGGGGTAACTGTAAGCCCGGCAGAGGTTTTCGGTATTTTCGACGCGAACCTCAAGATCATAGAGAAGGACTGCGGCGTCAAGATATTAAGCCGCGGAGATGAAATCTACATTGAAGGTGAAGAGGCTGAAAGGGCCGGAAGCGCCATTACCGAGATGTTCAAAGTGGCGGAAAGCGGCCAGCCTCTGGACGAGCAGAAGGTCAATTACATTCTGACTCTGTCTAAAGAAGGGATTTCTTATACTCAGGCAAACATCGCCAGAGACGTCATTTGCTTTACCCATCGCGGCAAGCCTCTCAAGCCCAAGACTCTGGG
>JAKSSR010000113.1 GCA_024402995.1 Clostridia bacterium
CGTGGGCTGCGACTATGTATGTGAGCGGTGCAAGGGAGGGAACTTGGGATCGTGTTTCTGCAAAGGCCAGCACTGGTACTGAGATTAAATAATATAATATTTACTACCCTCCGCGGATGCGGAGCAGAGGCCCCTCTCAAAGGAGGGGCCCTTACTGCGCACCCGTTTCAGATATCACTGAATGCCTTTAAGGCACAAAACCTGCACCATTATGTTAAGTGAACTGTCTCCCTTTATGATCATCTACCTGAGCCTCATCAGTTTTATACTCGGACTGGTCATGGGGAGCTTTTGCAATGCCTGGGCATGGCGCATAGTCAACGGCGAAAGGATACAGAAGGGCAGAAGCCACTGTCCCAAATGCGGTCATACTCTGGCTGCCGCAGACCTTGTTCCTCTTTTCAGCTGGCTCTTTCTCAAGGGCAGGTGCCGTTACTGCAAAGAGCCCATATCAAAGCGCTATCCTCTGGCAGAGCTCATAAGCGGCCTCTGGTATCTTTCCATGATACTTCGCTTCGGCTTTACTCTTACGATTCTGCGTTTCTTCATATTGGGAAGCCTGCTTCTGGTCCTGTCCCTGGTGGACATTGATACCATGGAGCTTCCCGGAGGGCTTATGACTGCAGCCGCTGCGGCGTCCCTCATCCGCCTGGCGGAAAACCTTTCAAACTGGAAGAGCATGGCCTGGGGCCTTGTGCCCGCTGTGGTCCTTTTAGGCATCGTTCTTATTATGGACAAGATCCTGGGAAAAGAAAGCATGGGAGGAGGAGATATAAAGCTCCTGGCTGTTCTGGGCCTCCACCTTGGCGCGGCGCAGACCGTTCTGCTTCTCATGATCTCCTGCGTAATAGGTCTGGTGGCTGCCAGACTTGCAAATAAGGACAGGAAAACTCCTTTTCCCTTCGGTCCCTCTCTCGCCCTTGCCGCGTGGATAACCGCGCTCATAGGCGAACCCGTCATCAACGTTTATTTAAGTTTTTTCTAAATATATGAGGTAAAAATATGGCAAAGTCGATGATCGGTATGGATATCGGCATCAGCGAACTCAAACTGGCCCTATGGGACGGACACAAGTTCCGCAAGCTCATCAGCGTTCCCATGCTGGATAACCTGGTCAAGGACGGCGTTATCGTCTCCTACGACGCAATGGGCGATTTCATCAAGGAGAGCATCAGGGGCAACAGGCTTACTGAAGACGTTGCGGTCATTCTTCCCGCAAACTACAGCTTCATCAAGCGTCTTACCCTGGCCAAGATGACAAAGCAGCAGCTTGAGGTCAATCTCCCCTATGAGTTCCGCGATTTCCTTACACAGGGAAAGGACAAGTATTTCTACGATTACGCGGTAAACGGCTTCTCCAAAGACGAGGAGAGCGGCGGCGAGACCATGGATCTTCTTGCGGCCTGCGCTGCCAAGGACATTATCAATGAGTACCGCGTTATGATGAAGAGGGCAGGTCTTAAGCTTGCCGCGGCAATTCCCGCCGAATGCGCTTACGTCAATCTTATCCGCCGGCAGCAGGACTGCGAAGGCAAGGAATTCGCCTTTGTTGACTTCGGCTTCAACGCCACCAGACTTTACGTTTTTAACGGCGTCGGCTATGAAGTAACAAGAGTCATCGACATGGGCATGAAAACTGTCTGCGAGGCAATTTCCGCCCATTTCGGAATAGACGAGCACATGGCAAGAGGACACATGCAGACCAACACGGAAAACTGTCTTGAGGTTCCCGAGGTCCGCGGCGTATACGACGCCATAGGCGCTGAGCTGCGCAAGGCTCTGAATTTCTATTCCTTCAGCAACCGCGACAGCAACCTGGACGAGCTCTGGTGCTGCGGAGGCGGATATCATATCCGGCCCATGAAGGCGGCAATAGAAGAGAACACGGAAATGAAACTCCGCGATGTAGCGGAGCTTCTGCCGGCTATTCCGGAAGGCGCCGATCCGGTACATTTCATTGCGGCCATAGGCGCGGCTTTACAGGGGGGCAGATAGTATGGATCTTAATCTGAATCTTTCCCAGAAGAAGGACTATCCTTCCAAGCAGTATCTCAATCTGGCCGTCAAGGAAAAAAAGGCTCTCGATCTTAAAATAATCATTCCTTCCGTAATTCTTATCATTGCGGCTGCCGCTGCCTTCTGCAAATTTGCGGTGCTGGACCGCTTTGCCAGGGTCGATGCGGCGGAAGCGGAGCTGAGAAGTCTCAACGCTACCCTTGCCGTTGCCAATGCCCAACTGGAGGATTACGATAAGGTCCTTGAAGAATATCAGAAGTATTCGGTCAACTGGATGGACGATGTTGAAAAGTCTCTGGTCCTTAAGACTGACATGATAGACCTGATCAATAACGAGATCCTCAAGAATTCCGAGACCAGAAGCCTCTCCATTACCGGAAACACCATTTCCGCTCAGCTGGTAGGCCTCTCACTTTCCCAGACCTCTGCTCTCCTTGACAGACTCAACGCCCGCGACGACGTTCAGGATGTTCAGATCTTCACCGCTACTACGGAGGAAGCTCTTGAAAACCAGGTCATTGTCTCTCTCCTTGTTACCATGAAGCTCGAGGAAGGAGGGGAAGAGTAATGCTTAAACGTTCACTCACCAGAAGAGAAAAAACTCTCCTGGTCATTCTGGCCGTACTCATCATATTCGCCGCCTACTATCTTCTCGTTCACCAGAACGTAAAGAATTCTCTCATCGATATCGAGTCCCAGAAGGAACTTGTCCAGACTGAGATCACCATTGCCCAGACCAAGGTGGCGAAGAAGCAGAAGATGGTCAAGGAACTGGAAGAAATCGAAGCCTCCGGCATTAAGTCCGTCGTTCCCGAATACGATAACCTGTCCAAGGAGATCACCTTCCTCAACAGCGTTCTTCAGGGAACTACCGACTACACCATCAACTTCACCAGTCTCTCCACCAGCGAGGGCATTGCAAGACGTGTAGCCAACCTGAGCTTTACAAGCCCCAGCTACGACGATTGCTGCGCCATTATCGGCAAGCTCCAGAACTGTCAGTATTGCTGCAGACTGGGCGATGTAGTCATGGAACCTATTAAGGAATACAACGGCGAGCATTCCTACTACTACGGCTATTACTACGATGCGGATTACAGCATCCTTCGCAA
>JAKSSR010000114.1 GCA_024402995.1 Clostridia bacterium
ATTCCCGAGCTTGAGCGCGGCGTAGGCTTCCACATCCTTGATGACCTTGCCAAGAAGTATAACGGCAATTTCACGCACGAATTTAACGATGACCGCTTCGAGGTCTCGGTAATGCTGAAAGCGTCAAGTTCCGTTCAAAACAGTTAAGGCCATACATCTGACAATGAATTATACCCGCATCGGAGGCACAAACTATCCGATGCGGGTTCTTTCATGTCGCATTATATCTGAATTGAATTTCAATTCGTTTTTTGTTATATTGGAAATAAGAAAACGATTGGGAGTGAAATTATATGGCGAAAAAACTGCTGTCCCTGCTGCTTGCCGTGCTTATGCTGTTTTCCATCGTCGGCTGTGCGGCCATGCCCGTGCAGCAAGCGCAGGATAACGAAGAAGCCGTCAGCGAAAATCAGAGCGAAGAAGAAAACCAAATTGCTCAGGACGGATACTATTACGACCTAGAAAGCGTGGTGCTGTATCTCAATGAATACGGCACACTTCCGGATAACTTTATTACCAAATCCGAAGCACGGCAGTTAGGTTGGGAAGGCGGCCCGGTTGACAAATACCTCGACGGCGCAGCCATAGGCGGCGACCGGTTCGGAAACAGAGAGGGTCAGCTTCCGACAGCCGCAGGCAGAAGCTACACCGAGTGTGACATAGATACTCTCGGTCAGAGCAGCCGCGGTGCAAAACGCCTTGTGTTCTCAAACGACGGCCTGTATTTCTACACGGATGACCATTACGAAACTTTCAGCGAACTATATGTAACAGACGGAGGAGAGGTTGCATGGAAATGAAAAAATATGTAATTGATTTTTCTTCAGTTGACTCCGAAGGGAAAGCTCACGGACTTATAAAAAAATCTCTCGATTTCCCCGAATACTACGGTGGCAATCTCGATGCACTGTATGACTGCCTGTCCGATCTTCCAGCCTGCGAGATAGAGCTTTGCAATGTTGCACAGCTGGGGGCACTTGGCGTATACAAGGAAAAGCTCCTTTCGGTTTTCAGAGATGCCGAGCAGGATTTCGGTAATATCCACGTGATTTTCTGAATTAAACCAAAAACACTATCCGAAATATTTTCAAAGTCCATTTATCGTTAACATCAGCCCCGAAAAAGGCATTCTTTCGAGGCTGATGTTTTTTGTTCTCCCCGCAGAGCCATAATCTCGAATAAACGCACGTATCGTGTACCGGTAAACAATTGTCGACTCCGCTCCCGCAAGCCGAATATGCTCTGCTTGACGTCACAAAAAACATACCGACAATCAATCGAAGGATCGAATGCCGGTATGAAGGGTTTATTCATAGCAAGCACTGAACGCAGGTCTCATATCTTCTATCTGGCTGCGTGAAAGGCCGTACTTTGCCGCTAGCTCTATCCAGTTATCTCTGACAACCGATAACATCTCCTCTGCAAGCTTTTTTGCCTCTTTTTCCGAAAGGCCAAAGCGAGGTGCTGTATTCACTGCGAGTTCAATGGAAATCGTGTTATCCCTATCATCAACCAGCAGTGATAGCTCGTCACCGTAAGGTACCGGATTTACATCATAGAGAGGAGAAAGTGCCCATCCGGTTTTCGTGAGAATAAATGCATGATTTCGGAGGTGATCGTCAGTATTTGTGACTGCCATATTAAATACAATTCTCTTCCAAAGCTCAATGAGATCCGTCTTTGGTGATGCACCATTAGACTTAATGAAACCTACTATATCCAGGTAACTTGTTCCGTCTGCCGCAGAAGCTCCGTCTGTTTTTCCGAGGAGAGTCATAGCTGAAGCAAAATGAATCCTTTTTTCTCCTTCACGATCGAAGCGCTTGACCAAAAAAGTGCTTCCTAACTTTGAAAACTTCTCGAGTTTGGATTCCGGTACGTTCAGACCGCACATCTTCGCAAGGTCATGAACCACCTTCTCCCATGCTCCGGTGTCATTTTCATCATTCTTTGATGGGAATTTTGCAATCCAAAGTTGTCCTTTGACATCAACAACAGTTGCCTTAGGTCTTGCGCCGCCTAAAGAGGAGCCCGGTTTTATCAATTGATTCAGCCACTTTTCACTCAGGCCTGTTTCATCGCTTTCGAAGTTTCTGGCTGCTTCCTCAAGTGTACGAAGAGTTGCCCATGGCGGAGCTGCCGTCTCCTTATCATCTGATATGAATGGTCCTTCAGGAGTATCCTTGAAGCGAATTCCTCCCATTCTTGTCTCATCGTATACACCTAGAAGAAAATCGATATCGTACAGTTTTTTCGGCTTTCTGCCTTCCTTCTCTGCGAGAATCCTTTCTCTCTTATTCATCAGAATGCGCCCCCAGCGGTCAGGGGATGTGTCGGCAAACAATCCGAAGATATTTTTACCTGAAGGGAACTGCCTTCCGCTAAAGGCCATCAACTCTGGGTCAAGATCAACTGATAATAGGTTTTGATTCAGCCAAGACCTGTCATATTCAAAGGAATAAGTTTCTCCGCCCTTGATAACACTTACATATAGTCTTCCAAGAAGTATCGGTCCGGCGGAACTAAAATCATCATAAACATAGATGATTTTCTGAGCTGTTGCCATTATTCCTTCCTCCTTGTTGCACGTTTTCTTGTCATCAGGTTCAAATCCTGCAGTTTTCTTCCCATTTTATCGTCCTGTGCCACAAGCAAGAGATCTTTATCCATATTGTTAAGCGCATGTAGAACCGCAGCATAAATTCCCATAGCAACTGCAGGATTACCGGACTCGACCTTCCATAATGAAGCTCTGCTAATTCCTGCTCGTTCTGCCACCAGTTCCGCCGGAAGATCACGTCTTAAACGGGCCAACTTAATCTGTTCACCCATAGTCTTCAGGATTTCTTCTGTTGCAGGCACAATATTATATGCCGCTTTTTTCATGTCCATGCACCTCTTAAGAACTATTTATTCTTCTGTTGTTTATTATTATAAACTTTATTGCCGTTTGTGTCAATAATAGTTAACATTTGTTGCGGGGGCGCAAAAGCATTCTCAGCACATCGGTCTAAATCCATTTTGAGAATACTTTGAAACAGGGGAAAGTTTTAAGCGAGCTGTCGATTCTACCAGAAAGAAAAGCCATTTACTATCTTGACAC
>JAKSSR010000115.1 GCA_024402995.1 Clostridia bacterium
CGGGATGACTGGAAAGACCTTTTTTTAGTGTCTACTTTGTGTTGACAAGTTCACCTCCCAACAGACGGGAGGTCTTTTGTTATGCCCGAATATCAAAACAATTTGCCGTGATTGCGGTCCAGCCAGGGCTTTATTATTACTGCCGGCAAATAGACCGATATGAATTCTCCCAGGGCGATCCAGAGCATGCAGATCAGAGGATTCATCTCAAGAGAAAAGACGTAACGAAGTTCAAGTCCCACGATGACTGCGTTGGCGATCACGTTGGCAAAAAGAGCCGCCCAGGGCTTCCTTCTGAAGAGACGAACACCCAGACAGCCGATCAAGGTCGCAAGGCTGCCGAAAAGAGCATCTGTAATGCCCCCTGGGCCGAGAATGTTAGCGATAAAGCAGCCTACGAAAAGGCCCGGAACAGCCGCAGGAGTATACAGAGCAAGTACAGTCAGGCCCTCGGAAAAGCGCACCTGCACCACATTGTAGGATATGGGCGACAGAGCTAAAGTCAGGGCAGCGTATAAAGCCGCGATCACCGCAGCCGTTGCAATGTATTTTCCCCTGTTGGTCTTCATATCAGAACACCGGAACGAAGATGACCGCTGCCAGGAAGGCGATCAGCAGGAAGAAGGCGATCCAGTCAGAAGCCTTGAATTTCATGGGATTCATGCGCGTCCTGCCTTCGCCGCCGTGATAGCAGCGGGCTTCCATGGCCATGGCAAGGTCAGAGGCAATGCGGAATGCACTGATGAAAAGAGGGACAAGAAGAGGAACAAGGCTCTTTGCTCTCTGCATCAGGTTGCCGCTTTCAAAATCAGCGCCTCGGGCAGTCTGAGCCTTCATGATCTTGTCGGTCTCGTCCATGAGAGTGGGAATAAAACGAAGAGCAATGCTCATCATCATTGCCAGCTCGTGAGCGGGAAGACCGATCTTGCTGAAGGGTTTCATAAGGCGTTCCATACCGTCAGTCAGGGTGATGGGCTTAGTCGTCAAAGTAAGAAGAGTTGTTCCGAAAATGAGGAGAACAAGGCGTACGCCCATGAAAACAGCGCGGTACAGACCTTCTCTGGTGAGCTTCAGGAAGCCCAGGCTCCAGATGACTTCTCCCGTAGAAAGGAACATATTGAGAAGCACTGTAAAGATTATGAGTATAAGGACAGGCTTGAGACCTCTTGCCATGTAGCTTACGGGAACCGTCGACAGAGCAACTACCGCCGCAAGGAAAACGAAGCAGAAGGCAAAGCCCGGGAGATTATCCACGACAAAGAGAGATACCAGGAAAAGAAGAGTTCCCAGTATCTTGGTCCTCGGATCCAGTCTGTGGATCACCGAGTCTGCCGGATAATATTGTCCCAGAGTAATGTCTTTAAGTGCCATTTATTTCAGTGCTTTAAGGATTTCTTTTTCGATATTGTCAATGGTAAGAACATTGGTGTTCACCGCAAGGCCCCTCTTTGCGAGGAGTTCCGCAAATTCAGCGGCGGCAGGTCTTGAAAGGCCTATGGCGGAAAGTTCCTCCCCTCTTGAGAAAACCTCTTCGGGTGTGCCGTCCATGACCAGACGTCCCTTGTCCATAACAAGGACGTGACCGGCCATTGCAGCGACGTCATCCATGTTGTGAGAGACAAGAATAATGGTCAGGCTGCGGGCCCTTCTGATATTCTCGATCATCTGAAGAATATCTCTGCGGCCCTTGGGGTCCAGGCCTGCAGTAGGCTCGTCAAGGATAAGGACTTCAGGCTCCATTGCCAGAACGCCTGCAATAGCGACCCTTCTCTTTTCACCGCCTGAAAGCATGAAAGGAGAAACTTCCTTCTTTTCTTCAGGGTCAAGGCCTACTATTTCAATGGCCTTCATGGCTCTGGCTATGCATTCCTCTTCGGAAAGTCCCTGATTCTTGGGACCGAAGCAAACGTCTTTAAGGACAGTTTCTTCAAAGAGCTGGTATTCAGGATACTGGAAGACCAGACCTATACGGCGCCGGAGAGCTTTTGCTTCGTCGCTCTTTTCGTTTATGTCCCTGCCGTCGGCAAGGATCTGACCGGAGGTAGGCTTCAGAAGCCCGTTAAGGTGCTGGAGAAGAGTGGACTTTCCGGAACCGGTATGCCCTATGAGCCCTACGAATTCGCCGGGTTCACAGGTGAAATTTACAGAATCTAAAGCCTTGGTCTCATAGGGAAGGCCGGGACTGTAAACGTGACTTATGTTTTTTACTTCAATGCGCATAAGCAGTCAGCCAGTCCTTCCTCAGTGATTATGCCCTCGGGAATATTCAGGCCGCCTTTTCTCAGACGGTCGGCCAGCTTTGCGGCAAAGGGCATTTCAAGATTGAGTGCGGCAAGCTCGCCGCCTCTCATGAATATTTCGGAAGGAGTGCCGTCCATGACCATTTTGCCCTTGTGCATGACCACAATGCGGTCGGCCTGAGCGGCTTCCTCCATGTAATGCGTAATGATAATAACGGTCTTGCCCTCTTTGTGAAGGCGGTTGACGGTCTCCATGATCTCCCTGCGTCCGCTGGGGTCCAGCATTGCCGTCGCCTCGTCAAAGACTATGCATTCAGGCTCCATTGCAAGAACGCCGGCAATGGCAACTCTCTGCTTCTGACCGCCGGAAAGGAGATGAGGTCCCTTCTTGCGGTGTTCATACATGTTGACAGCCTTAAGAGCAGCGTCTACGCGGCGGCGAATTTCAGAAGATTCAACACCTATGTTTTCAGGGCCGAAGGCCACGTCATCCTCAACGACAGAGGAAACCAGCTGGTTATCCGGATTCTGGAAAACCATGCCCACGCAGCGGCGAATGTTCCAGAGAGTGCTGTCGTCGGCAGTATTCAGGCCGTCAACAAAAACAGCTCCTCCCGTAGGCAGCAGCAGTGCGTTGAAATTCTTTGCCAGAGTAGACTTGCCGGAGCCGTTTCGTCCCACGATAGCCACAAAGCTTCCGCGTTCTATTTCCAGAGTGACCCCGTCGAGAGCCTTTCTCGGCTCACTGCCTTCGTCTTCTTCGTAAGCAAAGCTCAGATTTTCCGTATTGATAATGTATCTGCTCTTTTCCGTTTCCATAACTTATGGATAATATCATATAAACCGCAGACTTGCAAGG
>JAKSSR010000116.1 GCA_024402995.1 Clostridia bacterium
CCGCAGGTGCCGACCGCATCGGCGCCTCCGCAGGCATTGCAATTTGCGCAGAATAGTAAAGGATGAGTGCCATTTGATTGATATATATCATAAGGCACTCATTTTCTATTTTTATTGACTTTTCTGCAAAGTTTTTGTATAAATATTATGTAGGTTGTAACACCTACAGAAATGATCTAACGTAATTAAAGGAGAAACACATGAAGAAAGTTATTTGCGTACTCATTGCTGCAATGATGGTATTTTCACTTGCGGCATGCGGAAAGCAGACCGTGGACGTAAACCAGATCGATTCCGGTTCCGTACAGGAAACTACTCCGCAGACCACACCTTCAAGCGGCAGCACCACAGAAACTGCCGAAACCAAGGACAAGATTTTCTACACATATCTCAGCGGAGACGTTGACACTCTCAACGGTCAGGCAACAGTATCTGAAGCAAACGATACCCCCCTCAGCTGGTGCTCTGCATATCTTTGGAGAGCAGTTCCCAATGCTGAAGGTACCGGTTTTGAATACATTCCCGACCTGGCAAGCGAAATGCCTATCCAGATCGATGAATACACCTGGCAGATCAAGCTGAGAGAAGAAGCATGCTGGCACAACGGCGAAAAGATCACCGCTGATGACTGGATGTTCACCTTCAAGACTTGTCTTGACCCCGTTGCTGTTCAGGCTATGTCCGGCTTCCTTGCAGACAATAACATCACCATCGTCAATGCAATGGAATATGCCGCTCAGGGCGAATCCAACACTATTTCCTGGGAAGAAGTCGGTATCAAGAAGATCGATGACTACACCCTCGAGATCACTACTGAGTATCCCGCCAGCGAAACTGATGTCTGCACTCATTTCGCTATGAGAACAAATACTCCGCTCTATCAGCCCCTGTATGAAGAAAACCTCACTCCCGACGGACTCACTTCTTCTTACGGTACCACTCTTGATGCTTGGATGGGATGCGGTCCTTACTACTTCGATACCTGGACCTACGATTCTATCCACATTTATAAGAAAAACCCGAATTACTGGCTTTCAGATCTGTTCCACTTTGATGAGGTTCAGGTCAGAATCGTTCCTGAGGCAAACGCTCTGGTCGAACTCTTTGAAAGTAATCAGCTGGATTCCTTCACCCCCGATGTCAACTCTATGGTCTCCTATATCGATGACCCCAGACTTGTATCATATCCTTCCGTCATGGTTTATCACTATGACGTAAACTACCTGAACTCTTCCAACCCCCTGAGCCAGAGTATCAATTACCGTACTGCGCTCTACCTGGCTATGAACAGATACGTTATTGCCAAGGATATTTGGGGATATAAGGAACCTGCCGCAACTTATGTAAACGGTATGGCTGGTATTCTCCATCCCGATTCAAACGGCGTAACTTACCGTCAGACCCAGTGGGGTACCGAAGTCTATGACTACATCGAAGAAAAATTCGGTGACAGATACGGATACAATCCCGAACTGGCAAAGGAATACATGCAGAAGGCATATGAAGAATGCGGTCTTAACTGGGATACTGACACTATAACCCTCATTGCTCTCGAAGGCGGCTACGGCGAAGAAAGAAAGATGAATGAACTTTTCATGGAAGAATTTCCCAAAATCTTCGATGGCAGAATTCAGATCGAAAGCTTAGTCGTTACCGATTATCTTGATCACATGTGGAATAACCTTGACCAGTGGGATCTTGCATTCATGGATTGGGGCCGCAGCCTCTCCAGAACTCTGCCTTATCAGTGCATGTACTATTTCACTGAAGGCTACAGCTCTCACCCCAACAACATGTTCACAGAAGAATTCCAGGCACAGTGGGAAGCATGCGAAGCTGTAAAGAACAGCGATTATGAGACCATCTGCCAGGAAACCAACAAGCTTGAGCACGTTCAGCTTGATGAGATCACCGTCATCCCTGTATATCAGGAAGTCAACTACGTTCTCTTCAATGACAATCTGGTTCTTCCCTGCGGCAGCTACATTCCGGGCTTTGGCTGGGGCACCATGTTTGCTGATAAAATCGTAGAATAATCCATACGAAAAAAACGGTCCTTCGGGACCGTTTTTTATTGTTTTAAAGCATTTCGATGTACTGAAGCATTCTGCCTTTGTCACCGCAGCGGCGGTAGGACCAGTAGTCTTCCGGCTGGCAGCATGTGCACTCAGGAGACGCTTCCGCGTGGCCTACACCAGTCATTTCCAGAAGTTCAAGGGAGATACCTTTAAGATCCAGCTTATATTTTCCGTTTCCTAGATCTATGGTGTATTCTTCGCACCAGGGATACATGTCCCAGAAATCTTCTGCAACGTCCCGGCTGACTTCAAAGCAGCAGAGACCTATTCCCGGGCCTATCCATGCTTCAATGCCGTCGGGATCGCATCCGTAAGTTTTGGCCATGGTTTCAATGAGTCTGGCGGGCATTCCCGCAAGAACACCGCGCCATCCGGCGTGGGCCAGGCCGATGACCTTTTTTACAGGGTCGTAGGCGAATACGGCAAGGCAGTCACCTGTTGTAGTTGTGAGCATAATGCCTTTGCGGTCTGTAACGGCGCCGTCGCAGTCGTGGACCCACCACCGTCCGTCTTCCAGTTTTTCATGGATTGAAATGTCTTCGATGGGTACTACTGTATCAGAGTGTATGATGCCGAGGCAGGCCATCTGGCAGCCGCGTCTGACCAGGTCGGGGGCCATAAGATGCTTACGCTCTTTGGCGTCAATGCCTTTGCGTCCGAAGCCTGCATTTATTTCCGGGTATTTTTCAAATACTTTAATGTCTTCTTTCATCAGTCATTCCTTGCCTGAATGTCCATTGCCTCCAGGAGGACAACATCTTTATGGCG
>JAKSSR010000117.1 GCA_024402995.1 Clostridia bacterium
CCAACGCGCAGCATTTTCGGAATATACTCCTTGTCAAAGCGTATTTTCTTCAGGTCAATGCGGTAGGCCGTTCCGGGTTTTCGCAAGCTGATAACGACAAGAACCGCGCTGAGTACCTGAGAAATGACTGTAGCCCACGCAACACCGGCGACTCCCATGCGGAACACAATAACAAAGACCAGGTCCAGGACCATGTTCAATCCGGCGCAGATGAGAAGATAATAGAAGGGCCTTTTGGAATCGCCTACTGCCCGCAGGATCCCGGAACCCATATTAAACAGCAGACTGAAAAAGACTCCGCAAAAGTAGATGCGAAGATAGGTTATGGCCCCTTCCATTGTATCAGCAGGGGTTTTCAGCCAAACAAGGAAGGTGGGAGAGCCGATGAGCCCTACTATCGTCAGGAAGATGCTGATAGCGCCGCACAGAGCCAGCGACGCGTTGGACGCACGTGACAGGCCCTCCGCATCTTTTGCACCGTACAGCTGGGCTATAATAATAGCGGCCCCGCTGGTCAAGGCTACAAAGAACCCCACCAGAACATTGATAATATTGGCGGCGCTTCCGCCTACAGCCGCAAGAGCCGCAGTCCCTACAAATTTACTTACGACAATACCATCCACCGCATTGTACAGCTGCTGGAAAATAGTTCCGGCAGCAACGGGAAGAAAAAAGGCGATAAGCTTACGGACAATATCCCCTTCGGTAAGGTCGTTTTTATCAATTAAACGTTTTTCTTCACTCATTTTTCAAATAAACAAGACTGTCGGAAGGACAGCCTTATTTCTTACTATTTACTTCTTTTTCTTTTTTGCAGAAGCTGTGCTTTTTGATTTTGTTTCTTCCTCTTCTTTGCTCCTGAAGGCGTCAGCCAAGCCCTTGAGGCTTGCCACAGCTTTTGCCAGATCAACAGCTCCCTTGACCTTGCCCTTGTTGGCACTGGCCAGAGCCATGACATCCGTAACAGTTCCCTTTACGACTCCGACAGCCTCCTTGGCTTCGGCTACCATGAGGACCCCGTCATCGGTGAGAGTTGCGGCATTCTCCATGATCTTTGTCAGGTGCTTGACTCCCGGGATCGCTTTGATAATGAGAACCATCAGGCTGATGAGGACACCGATGCCGGCGATAATGAGCAGCCCGATGAGCAGTTCTGTAAGTGTCAGTGTAATAGTCATATGATACCTCCGAAAAACGTTAGTATAATTGCCTGATAGTATTATACGCAAGTTATTCAGCCGTGGCAACATATAATTGACACCGTAGGTCTGCAGTGCTAAAATATCCTCCCTTGAAGCAGACACTTTGTCTGCCGTATGTTTTATATCAGGAGGATGTGACATAAATTGATTAAAGCAATATTATGATTCGCCCTGGGGCTCGTGTTCCTCATAAAGGGCGGAGACTGGTTCGTCTACGGCGCCGTTTCACTGGCCCAGAAAATGAAAATTCCCGAATTCATCATTGGTGCCACCGTTGTTTCCATAGGTACGACCCTCCCCGAAGTCATGGTTTCCGCAACATCTGCCATGACCGGACACGGCGAGATCGCCTACGGCAACGCCATTGGTTCCGTCATCTGCAACACGGCCCTTATAGCAGCCCTGACCATAGCCATAAAACCTGGCAAAGCATCCAGACAAGCCGTAATAAGACCGGCAGCGTTTTTCCTTACCGCCGCGCTCATTTACTGCTATGCAGCCTATGTTACCGGCACATACAACAGAGTCACAGGCATAATTCTCCTGACCCTCTTCGTTGCGTATATGCTGAGCCTTATTTTCTTCCCCATTCCCGGTGACGAGGAAGAAGAGGACGCATCTGACGGCTTCGGTTTTAAGCACATTGCGGCCTTTGTCGCAGGTGCGGCCCTCATTGCTGTGGGCGCAGACCTTCTGGTCGACAACGGCACCATCATTGCAAGAGAACTCGGCGTTCCCGAAAGCGTCATAGGCCTGACCTTCGTTGCACTGGGAACTTCACTTCCCGAGCTGGTCACAGCAATTACTTCACTGGTCAAGGGACATTCAAACTTGTCGCTCGGCAACATCGTCGGAGCAAACCTTTTCAATCTGGTTCTGGTTTCAGGACTGTCCATTACACTCAGCCCCTTTGCTCTTCCCCAGAGCAAGCTCATAGGCGGTATGAACGCCTCGCTGGTCCTGGATATTCCGGTAATGCTCCTGGTAATGGCCATTCTGATCCTGCCTGCCGTAATAAAGGAAAAGCTCACCCGCATTCAGGGCATAGCCCTCCTGACCATCTATACAGCCTTCATCGCGCTGCAGTTCTTTATCTAAACACAAACCTGAAGCTCAAATTAAGACAAGAAAAACCTCCGCTTTTCAACGGAGGTTCAGACTGAAGACAAATCCATCTAAAAAGTGGGTTTGTCTTTTTTCTTGCGT
>JAKSSR010000118.1 GCA_024402995.1 Clostridia bacterium
ACATTGCTTGCCTGGATCATATAAACTCCTTTCGGGAATTACTTCTGAAACGGAATGTATTTTCCCTGAAAACACATTAAATGATTCGGGCGTCAAAAGTAACATCCGATGCCCTGTGCAACCAGGCACATTGAAAACTGAATAATGGCTAAAAACTATTAAAAATAAAGACGAAACTATATTTCCTGGCCACTTTCTGCGACTTTTATGGTACAATAGAACTAACGTATGGAGGTTATTCTTATGTCATTTGTACCTAATGATTCACAGCAGTTATCCCTTTCGGATCCCGTTTTCAGCCTTACAGACAGAGAACGAGGATTCCTAAGCCGCTCCTGGGCAGGTTATTTTTCTGAATACATCTTCCCTAAGATCAATGAAGAGAGATTTGCTGTCCTTTTCAGCGATAACAAAGCTTCAAGGCCTGTGAGTCCCATCAATGTTGTCGTTGGAGCGCTGTTTCTCAAAGAAATGCGCCGCCAGTCAGATGATGACATCCTTGAGTCCGTCCTTTTTGATATAAGATATCAGCATGCTCTTCATACGAGTTCCATGGAGGAACAGCCAATCAGTGACCGTACCCTCGGAAGGTTTCGTTCCCGGTGCTACGAGTATGAACTGAAGACCGGGCGGGATCTTCTCAAGGAAGAAAACGAAGCTCTTGCAGCCGACATGGCGGTTATGATGAAGATAGACGGAACCCTGAAAAGAATGGATTCCATGATGGTAGCTTCCAACATAAAAAGTCTCAGCCGCCTGGAACTTATCTATACCGTCCTTGCGAATCTCGTGAATGAGATGAACAGCCGAAAGACTGCGCTTCCGGAGAATCTTGTCCACTATACGGAAAAGGACGACAGGAACCTGTTCATCTATCACAATAAGAGTGACGAGACTGAGGAAAAGATCTCCAAAGTCCTTACTGACTGCAGCACTGCGCTCTCCCTTTGTGATGAATCATATGAAGAATCGAGCAATTACCTGCTTTTCAAAAGAGTCCTTTCCGAGCAGACCGTCTGCGAAGAAGGCGTTTACCGCCTCCGTACAAAAGAAGACGGGGGAATGAGCGGGGACATGTTGCAGAACCCGTCAGACCCTGACGCCACCTATCGGGAAAAAGCCGGGAAGGGATACAAAGGGTACAGTGCCAATATCGTTGAATCTGTAGGCAGTGGATGCAGTCTTGTGACTGATTATGACCTCCAGTCAAACACCCACAGTGATAGTGCCTTTGCTAAAGAGACCATCGAAAAGATGGGGAAACAGGAGAAAAAGACAACTATCGTATCAGACGGGGCGTTCGGCGGAACCGAAAACGAGGAAAATGCAAAGAAAAACAACATTGATCTTGTAACGACAAACCTTTTGGGAAAGGAATCACAAGACATCCTTGCCGACTTCGAGTTCAGTACAGACGGAAAGAACGTCCTCAGATGCCCCGGCGGATATGTCCCGAGGAAATGCTGGTACAATAAAAAGAACGGTCAATGCGAACTCTCCTTTGAGATAGAAAAATGCAAAGCGTGTCCCCACTTCGAGAAATGTCATCCAAAGGTAAAAAACCGCGTATGCGAGAAAAAAGTCTCCTATACCGGCAAGCTGAGAGCACTTCAGCAAAGGTTCCGAAGCACCGATGAGTTTAAATGTCTGACGAGGGTACGCAACGGAGTCGAGACGGTTCCCTCATATCTGAGACGGTCTCACAACATTGACCACATGCCTGTGCGAGGAATGATACGGTGCAGGCAATGGTTCGGGCTTGCAATCGCCGGATCAAACATTAAGAAGTTCTGCCGATACATGCAGGGCTTATTAAAGCATCCGGAGAACATGGTTACAGCATAAATACAGGCAAGGGATACACGGCACATGTCAGATTTATAGTCTCATAAATGGCTGTTTCGTGGTTATAAGCCGATTATTCAGTTTTCAAGGTGCTAAAAATTGATAATAGCGGTGTCAAGGGGTGCTTTTCAAGTGCCTTTTGACGCCCGAATCATAATATCAAAAGAGGAGCATTTCCATGACACAGCTGTTTCACGATATCGGCGTTTTATTCGGCAAATACGGCACGGTCTATCTGGGCGGTGTGAAGAACACACTGATCCTGGCGGTC
>JAKSSR010000119.1 GCA_024402995.1 Clostridia bacterium
CTACGAGAGCGACGCGGGCCGCGGCAACGGCGCGCTTATCAATATCGGAAGCGAGGATGCGTACATCGGCATCGTAGTCAATGACAGAGAAAGCAGCCTTCTTTTCTTCTTTCCAAAGCTCGGAAGGAATAAAATCCCAGTTCTGGGCTGCAAAGCTGCGGCTCAGCCCCGGAGCGATATTGCGTGCAAGCATGGCAGCTTCAATAGCAATGGTCCCGGAACCGCAGAGAGGGTCGGCCATAAGGCGTCCGGCCTTAAAGAATGATAGCTGGACCAGGGCGCTGGCGAGGGTTTCCTTAATAGGAGCGGAAACATCTTTTACTCTGTAGCCTCTCTTGTGGAGACCTTCTCCGCTGCTGTCAAGCATGATAATAAAGCGGTCCTTGAGGGCGGAAAAACGTATACCGTATTCCACGCCGTCCTCGTCAAAATGAGTGCGGCCGTACTTTGCGGAAAGGGCAGAGATTACGGACTTCTTAATGGTACTCTGACAGGCGGGAACACTGTGAAGTGAACTCTTTACAGAGGTTCCGGTCACGATAAACTTCCCGTCCTCCGGCAGCCATTTCGCCCAGTCGATCTTCTCGCTTTCATCAATGAGCTGCTGGAAGGTCACAGCCTTAAACTCAGCCAGTTTTACATAGACCCTGTCAGCAGTGCGAAGCCAGAGATTTGCTTTTACCAGGGCGCGCTCATCACCCTTAAAGGTAATACGGCCGTCCTCTGATGATACGATCTCATACCCCAGGGCTTCTATTTCTCTTTTTACGACGGCCTCAAGACCGAAGGTTGCTGTTGCTATCAGTTGCATTTCCATAAAATACCGCCTTTCAATGACTTCTCATTGTAGCACCAAAGCCCAATATCCGCAAGCCGCGTCAATTCACTGATCCGGGCCGAAAAGCCGGCGGCAAAGAAGTGAGCCAGTCCGTGGACGGTACGATTTGCACACAAAATCATTCTATACTTTTAAGCAAATCTAGAACAGGATCAAAGATACTTTGCCCTGCAGTAAAGCAAGCATATGCCTCGCCGTCAAAATATATCTCCAGGTCACCGTACCAATTATGGAATCTCAAAAAGCCTGAACTTGTGCTTCCGTCCGGCATGGTAAACTCATCAAACCGAAGACCTACATCCCACCGGAAATCATCGTCTCCCTCCAGCATATGAGTTTTTGTTGTATCCGGAAGAAGATCCTTCAGGCTGCGGCGGTATTCCTGTTCATTGAAAAGCATTAACAGTTTCCAGAATTCTTCATCACTTCTGCCAAAGCAGAACTCAGTTTCATGCTCCTGCAAACCGATTTCATAATAACCCTTTACCTCCGAGCATTGATCTATTTTGATCATCGGGTACAGTTGAGATAATGTCATCGGCCTGCTGAAAAGAAAATAGCCTAATAATAAAGCGGCTGCAGCTGCTATACAAAGAACGGCCCTCAAATAAAAAATCTTCTTCTTGTTTCTTTTCAGCTCATTTTCAGACATCCGGACCGTTGAATGCAGCACATTCTGAACATCATCGACCTTGTATGTCGGCTCATCCGCTGCGTTCCTCTTACATTGCATAAGTTCCATCAATGACAGATCAAGAGCCTCTGCTATGTCCTCCAGCTTTGTCAGATCAGGCAGGCATAAACAGCGCTCCCATTTGCTGACTGCCGCAGTACTGACATGTACTTTTTCAGCAAGCTGTCCTTGTGTCATATCATGTTTTTTTCTTTCTTCTGCAACAAAACGGCCAAATTGTTCTTTATCCATGCAGGACCTTCTTTCATAGTGTTTTTCCAGCCTGAAGAATACCATGCTGCCTCAAATCTGTAAAACGACCTGTGGTTGAATCGGCTTAATATATTTCTTCACACTTTTTTATATAGTCGAAACATAGTCCGCCGTCACAGGCATAGAAAAACGGATCCTTGCGAATTGTATCATCACTGTTCAGGAAAAATACCGGAATAACATCCTTATCATTGCTGTCAATATAGTTTATTTTAAAACCATACCCCATCCTGCCAAGGGAGATACCGGCTTTTTTCATGGAATGATTT
>JAKSSR010000012.1 GCA_024402995.1 Clostridia bacterium
TCTTCTCTCTTGTAAACTACATTGACTGCGTTTGTCTCGCCGTCCAGGAATACGAAGAAGCTGTGTCCCAGGAGTTCCATCTGCATAATGGCCTCCTCTGTTGTCATGGGGTTGATGCGGAACTTTTTGCTCTTGACGACTTCGACTTCGTCAACAGCATCTGCGATGTCAGGTACTTCGGAGAGGAAGATCTCCTTCTGATCCTTGTTCTTCTTGATCAGCTTCTGCTTGAATCTTGACATCTGGGAAGAAAGCTTGTCGATGACCTTGTCAAGGCAGAAGTAGATATCTGCATTGACTTCCTCTGCACGGAAGATGAACCCACCGGCCTTAATGGTTGCTTCAAGCTTCTGTCTGGAACCCTTTTCGTTGGAAAGCATTACATCGGCCTCAATGTCCTTTGCAAAGTACTTGTCCAGCTTTTCCATCTTCTTTTCAATAAGACTGAGAAGATTTTCGCTTGCGTTGAAGTTCTTACTGCTAATGGTAACTTTCATTTTAGAACCTCCTTTGGTATATATGCACTTAAGGGTCTGAGGGAAATACCTCAGCCTCGTAAGTTCTGACTATTCTGCGGAAGCTCCGGAGCCGCCTTCGTCTGCGGCGTCGGGGTCCTCGGGATTCTCAGGGGCCTCCGGTGACAAGGACACAATTTCTATGTCTACGATTTCGGGCTCGTAAACTACTGTATATTCGCTTCCGGCAGGACTGGTGAGAACAAACTGGTATGCTCCGGGTTCAGTAACTTCGGAAAGATCGATGGTCGGAATGAAGAGGGCCTGTTCGGCGATTTTCAGTACCTCAAGACTGCCCTTTACATCTGCATTGATTTCTGCGTTCAAGCTGTTTTCACCGAAATTCCACGTAAACTCTTCCTCATTGAGCCCTTCAACAGTAATAAGGGAACTGTCGAAATAGTAGTCAACATTTCCATTAGGTGTCAGTTTAATGGCGACCTTCAGGTCTCCCGCTCCGTCAGAAAGCATTATGTCATCGGGGAGTTTGGGAATGAGCTTGACTACGCGCTCTTCTGTCATTCCTTCAATATCGATGCTCTGGGTGGTAATGGATCTTACAGCTGACAGGGCTTCCTGGCTGCCCTTGATGACGATCTTGCTGGGAAGATTGCTGTAATCCACCTCTGCACCAAGGCCGGGGTCACCGGAAAGATTTACGGTGAGAGCAACGGTTTTGGTCGCGTATACGGTGCCCTTGACTTCGACATAGTTTGAGTCAAGTCTTACGTTCTCGACCTCATTACCTTCCAAATCGCGGGGAATTGCGTCAAGAAGAAGTGTGGTTATATCGTCCAGAGGGAAGTCTGCGGGATCAAGCTCCGCGTAGATTTCCGTGACCTTGTTTACCAGAGATTTTGCACCGGAAACGCTGATGTAAGCCTGACCGTTGTCCTCCATGGTGACTTCATAGCCTTCGTCTACGTCTCCTATGACCAGGTTTACCTTCTTCGCAACAGTGACAAGATCTTCAATAAAGACCTGAATACGCTGGGAGCGGACTTCTTCGACGGACATAGTCGCAGGACAAGTGACATTTACTGTCAGATAGTTCTGCCCGGCTGACAGTCCGAAGAGATCTGCCGTGGCTGTTATCTGGTTTGCGGTAACATCGTTGAGATCAGATCTGGTACCGGACAAAACAACATCTACGGTGTAGTTAGTATTGCCTGAAAGAGCAAGTCTGCTTGATGCCAGAACTTCCTGATTCATAAGCTGGACAGGTACGTTTTTGACTGTTACGGTTGAGGGCGGATTTACTACGTTTACTACGTAAGCCCAAAGCAGTACAGCAAAAACGATGGACAGGGCTATATCAATTGCTTTCCTGCGCGTCATTTCCGGGCCTCCTTAGAAAACTGAAGAGAGAATTGTTATCTTCTTTTCCGACCTTGGTCAGATAATAGCCGAGGAGAGCCTTCTCAACCGCCTTAAGGTCTAAGAAGCGGGAAAGTTTTCCATCTACGGCCATTGAAATGATGCCGGTCTCTTCGGAAACGATGAGGACCAGGGCATCGGAGACCTCGGACATACCTACGCCTGCTCTGTGGCGGGTACCAAGATCCTTGGAAAGGCTCTGATTTTCCGTAAGGGGAAGAACGCAGCCTGCGGAAAGGATCCTGTCACCGCGGATAATGGCGGCGCCGTCGTGCAGGGGTGAGCCCTTGTAGAAAATATTTTCAATAAGAAGTTCAGTCAGATTGGAATCGATAATAGTGCCTGTTTCGGCAATGTCCTGAATGGCAGTCTTACGCTCGATGACAATAAGAGCGCCCTCTTTTCTTGCGGAAAAGTATTCCACAGCGCGAACAATGACGTCTACGTTGGCAATAGCCCTTTCTTTAGTCATACGGGTCATGCTGTCTTTGCCCAAGATCTTGCCGCGGCCCAGGTATTCAAGGCCGCGTCTTAATTCCGGCTGGAAAATTACGACCAGAGCAATGAGGCCGACTTCAAGTACCTTGCCGAGTATCCAGCTGACAGTATAAAAATTGCACAGTTCTGCTATGAAAGAGGCCGCAAGAAGAAACAGCAGACCCTTTGCAAGCTGAGCTGCGCGAGTGTTGTGCACATATCCTAAGATGGCATATATGACGAAGGCCATGATGACGATGTCTACGACATCGGAGAAGCCCAGATTTCTGATGAGTGATGAGATTTCGGGTAAACTGAAGGTCATTTCTGCCTCCTTTCGTTAGTGTTATTTTACATTATTTGCGGTTCGATTTCAAGAGTGTTATAATACCCTCTGCGAAAGCGGGTCTGCGGTTGCAAGTCCAAGCCAGCTATGGGCAAAAGGATCCACGTAAGCAGGGACAGACGTTCCCTGTGAGCATGGCATAGTTTAGAAGTAAGTCCTCGGGAAATCCGGAAAAGGCAAGTGTGGGGTCAAAGACCGGGTCAGCCGTCTTCGCAGAGTCAGGAGATTCACTTCTGACTCTTTTCTTATACGAAAAAAACGGCCCGAAGGCCGTTTTTGATTTATTGCGTTATCTTTTTGCAACAATATCGTCCTGATTTTTGTAAATATGGTTTTCAGGAATACATCCTCTTACGCAGGAGGTGGGGTAAACATTGCTGCAGCGTCCGATGACAGTCCCGGGATTGAGAACGCTGTTGCAGCCGACTTCCACGTTATCACCGAGAACGGCACCGAATTTCTTGCGCATCGTTTCAATATTCTCGTCACCGGTGTGAACGACCACCAGAGTCTTGTCGCTCTTTACGTTGGAGGTAATGGAACCGGCGCCCATGTGAGCCTTGTAGCCAAGAATGGAGTCACCGACGTAGTTGTAGTGAGGGACCTGAACGTTGTCGAAAAGCACAACATTCTTCAGTTCCGTGGAATTGCCAACTACAGCATTCTTGCCAATAATGGCGCTTCCGCGAATGAAGGCGCACTGACGTATCTCTGCTCCTTCATCGATAATGCAGGGGCCGCCTACGTAAGCGGTGGGAAAAACAGTAACGCCCTTTGCGATCCAAACATCTTCTGCAGGGTGATCAAATTTATCTTCAGGAAGAGTGGGACCAAGCTTAAGGATAAAATCCTTAATATCGGCAAGGGCTTCCCAGGGATAGGTCTTTCCTTCGAAAAGTTCTGCCGCTATGGTCTTGCTCAGATCAAGAAGTTCTGAAACGTTATACATAAGCCTACCGCCCTTCTCTATTTCTTTACTTCAATGAGCATCCCGACCTGATCCATTGCCGCGATGATCTCATCTACGCAGGCTTCACATTCATCAAAGGTGGGAGCCTCTGCCATGACGCGAAGAACAGGCTCAGTACCGCTCTTTCTCAGGAGGATCCTGCCATGGTCACCAAGTCTTGCGGAGACCTCATCACAGGTCTTCTGGACCTGAGCGTTTTCAAGGGTCGCATCTTTGTCAGTGACCCTGACGTTCTTCAGGACCTGGGGATAAATGGTGACGTCAGCCTTCAGTTCAGAAAGCTTCTTCTTTGTTTCAACATAAACCCTCATTACCTGAAGAGCGGTCATTATGCCATCGCCGGTGGTTGCGTACTTGAGGAAGATGGTGTGTCCGGACTGTTCTCCGCCGATGAGATAACCATTCTTCTTCATGTTTTCGTAAACGTACTTGTCACCGACCTTGGTCTTTTCGTAGCCGATGCCGATGGCATCAAGAGCCTTGTAAAGACCGAAGTTGGACATAACTGTGGTAACAACGTGGCTGTCGCCCCATTCTCCTCTTTCCTTGAGGAACTTGGCGCAGATGTAGAGTACCAGGTCGCCGTCTACCAGTTCGCCGTTTTCATCTACGCAAAGGCATCTGTCTGCGTCGCCGTCAAAGGCAAAGCCCATGTCCATATGGTGTTCCTTAACGTAAGCCTGAAGAGCTTCAATGTGGGTGGAGCCGCAGTTATTGTTGATATTGGTTCCGTGAGGCCAGACGGAAAGCTGATCGATATCAGCACCCAGTTCCTTGAAGACTCTGGGGGCAATGGGAGCGGCACTGCCGTTGGCGCAGTCCAGGGCGATCTTAATGCCGTCCAGTCTGGTGGGACAGGTCTTTTCCAGGTATGCTTCGTATCTGTCAACGCCTCTGCTGAATTCAACGCATCTGCCCAGAGCGTCACCCTCTGCAAGAGGAGCCTCGAGAGTACCGTCAAGATACTGTTCTACGGCTTCGATGACGTTTTCTTCCATCTTTTCGCCGTCTTTGTTGATGAGCTTGATCCCGTTGTCGTAGTAAGGATTGTGGCTTGCGGAAATCATGACGCCGCAGGCAAATCCGCCGGAACGGGTAACAAATGCCAGGCCGGGAGTGGTAATGACGTGCAGCAGATAAACGTCGCAGCCGCTGGCGGTAATACCTGCAGCGAGAGCATTTTCATACATATCGCCGGAAATTCTGGTATCCTTGCCGATGACGATCTTGGCATTTTTTTCGGAACCGTAGTACCAACCCAGGAAGCGGCCGATCTTAAAAGCGTGGTTTACGGTGAGGTCCTTATTTGCATAGCCTCTGAAACCGTCTGTGCCGAAATATTTAGACATATTTATCTCCTTTTCACTAATTAGAGCAGGCTTGCTGCCTCGTAATCCAGATAGATCTCAACGTCGGGATGAAGCTGAAGGACAGAAGCGGGAACGGCCTCAGTGACAGGTCCCTGAATGGTTTCCTTGATAATGGGAGCCTTGGACTTACCTATGGCCATGAGAATGATGCTCTTGGCGTTCATAACGGTCTTGATGCCCATGGTCACAGCGTGAGTGGGGACCTCATCGATGGATTCAAAGAATCTGGCGTTTGCCTGACGGGTAGATTCGGTAAGCTCCACCATGTGTGTAAGGGAACCGAAGGGAGTTCCGGGTTCGTTGAAGCCGATGTGGCCGTTGTTTCCTATGCCGAGCAGCTGGATATCAATGCCGCCGGCTGCTTCAATGGCCTTGTCATAGGCTGCGGCAGTTTCGGCTGAGGTATCCAGGCCGGAAGGTACAAATGTGTGATCAAGACGAATATCGATGTGTTTGAAGAGGTTTTCGTTCATGAAGTAACGGTAGGACTGATCGTGAGTTCCGTCGAGACCTACGTATTCGTCAAGATTGAAAGAGGTGCATTTTGCATAGGACATCTTGCCTTCTGCGTTGAGTTTTGCCAGCTCTGCGTAAAGGCCCAGAGGGGTTGAACCGGTGGCATGGCCCAGTATGGCGGTGGGCTTCTCATTGAGAAGCTTGACGTAACGCTGTGCGGCCATTTCTGCAATCTTTTCAGGGGTATTAACAAATACTTTCATTGATTTTCTCTCCTTTTCATTAAGTATATTTTGATTATGACTGTATTTCGTATTTTCCGCCGAGAGCCTTGTAATCATCAAGGAATCCGCGGTAGATCTTTTCCGCTCCGTGTTCATCATCGGCACACACGGAATAGCGCATGAGGGGAGCGGCAGCGGCAATTGAAATGAACATCCAGGGATCGCCGCAGGTATCCAGGACTGTGTTTTCGTAATTTGCATCGGGATTTCCGAATACACTTATTCCGTCTTCGGAAAGTTCACAGTGGCCTCCCAGGGCACGGGTCAGCTGTTCCAGGCTCTTAAACCTGTCGCTGTCTCCGCTGCGAAGCTGGGGTATGCCGCTGAGATGAAGGGTCGCGCCTTTAAGGGCGGCAGCAGTTCCGAAGACCGCTGCCATATTGGGGAACTGGCTGCAGTCAAGATTCAGTTCGCTGAAATCCTGGGAGAGCAGTGCATATGCAGGGCTTGTATTGCGATAAAGCTGTGTGGAATTTGCGGGAAGTTCGTCTATCTCCACCCTTCCGCCGCTTCTTGCGGAAAACACACCGGTAGTGACCCAGACATTGGCCAGGGCCCAGTCGTTCTCAACTGTGAGACGGGGGACTGTGCTGTAGGTCTGCGCCCCGGGAATATGCCAGCCGCTGTCGGTCTTTTCAATGGTGATGCCGAAGCGGGAAAGTTCTTCTATGGTCATGGTGACAGTGCTGTCGTCGCGAAGAGGACTGTCGAGGACAATGTCGCTGCTGTCGCGAAGAAGAGGCAGGGCCATGAGGAATGCGCAGATGTACTGGGGGTCATCCTCGCCGGAGAACTTATATTCGCCGGAAGAAAGGCGTCCAGTCATTGAAAACGGCAGTGAGAAATTACTGAAAGCGACACCTCTGATGGCCATTTTACTGGTAAGCCCAAACATCTGCCGGCGCTTCATGAAATACTCACCGGCAAAGCACTCGGACCTGATACCGCAGCTGGCGGCAAGAGGCAGAGTGAAGCGTGCAGCGGCACTGCTTTCGCGGAAATTGAACGTTGCAGAAGGAACTGGATTAGTCTTGACAAAGGGGTCTACTACCAGAGCATTCTGATTATACTCGTCCCGGCCGAAACGGCAGCCGAAGGCCTCAAGACAGGAAATGCTTGTATCGATATTGGTGCAGTCCGGCAGATTGTAAATGAGAGAACGGCCGTCTGCCATTGCTGCAGCGTAAAGGAGCCTCTGAGCGTGGGCTTCAGATGCAGGTGCCTTGATTTTTCCGTTGAAAACTGCTGGGTAGAATCTGATCATTAAAACTCCTGAAGTGTTTATTTTTTGCGGGCCCTGTCAAAGAGGACACGGTACTTGACTCCGCCAAGATAAGCAGCCGAAATGCTGTAATTATGGCGATCTACGCAAAATAGCATTACGTTATCCTGGTTAATAAAGTCCATATCGTCCATGCTCGTATAGGCAAAATGATATTCACCTATCGAGAGCCCCTCTTTATCTGCTGTAAGTGTTCCCTCGCCCAGTATTGATTCACTGTGGTCGGGAAGAATTTCGCTTAAAGTGACTCCGTCCTTTTCGTACAGGACGTCGCCTTCATCGTAGCGTCTGTGGAACTCAGCCTGCTGCCAGGCAAACCAGTCCCGGACGTTGTCGTAGGGCAGCCCCTCTCCGGAAAGGATGCCATAATTATCCATGCAGCCTTCAAGGCCGCATTTGCTGCAGAAGAAACGCGGACCGTCACTTTTGAAAGTCTCCAGACTTCCGCATTTAGGACAAATGAGAAAAGCGTTCTCAAGGCCCTGGGCAGGAGCATCGCAAAGGTACTCCCGAGGTGCCTTCTGCTGAGTTTCATAGGCATCTTCATAGAGATCCTGATTTATTATCTCCGTAATTTCCTCAGCGCTTAGTTTTTCTATTTCTTCCGGTTTCATGACCCGGACGATTTTTCCGCTGACGGGACCTTGTCTCCACAAGTCCGACCACCTTGGCTGAACAAAGTATCCTCCCACAATGCGGAAGGTCACAAGAGCGCACTTGGCATGCTTCAAGAGCCTTGCACAGCCTGTGTCAAGCTTCTGGGTGCATCCGTCCATGGTATGATGGCCTTCGGGAAAGATGCAGATGTTATTGCCTTCCCGTATCCTCAAAAGCATTTCCCTGCTTGGCCCCGCCCCTACTGAACCCTTGAAAATGGGGATCTCGTTAAGGACGTTAACGGACCATTTCATAAAACTGCTTTTGCGCATCAGATGCTCACTGCAGAGAAAATACATGGGATTCTTAACAGCAAAAAGAGCAAAGAGCATGTCGTTGTCCGTGGTGTGATTGGAGAGCATAATGAAAGGCCCTTCAATGGTGACAGGCTCAATGTCGTATGAATATTTGCGCTTCATCCTCGCCCGGATGAATACGCGGGTAAAGGCCAGGACCTGATTCTGGAACCAGGTAGGCTTCACAGGTTTTCTTTTGCTGCTTCTTTCCATATGGTAAAACTTTATCCCGATATAATTAGTGTATTTTACCAAAAAATGATAAAAAGGTCAACCTTACGCCTTTTCGGCGGCAGCTTTGCGCAGCAGAGGGAATACCCATCCTCCGACAGCATTTCCTGCGGTATTTACAAGGAGGAAGAGCCATGCGTACGCGTTCCAGCGTCCGGCCATTGTGATGTAGAACATATTAGCAACGCAGTGTTCGTACCCGGAAAGAATAAAGACCATGATACAGAGGATTATTCCCAGATACTTGCCGAATTCGTGCTGGTTGCGCAAATAACTTTCAACACCCACGTAGATCATCATGTTGCAGAAAACACCCAGAATAAAGACGCTGAGGAGACTGTCTCCGAACTTTACGTCTACCATGGAATTGACTTTTTCAACCATTGCGGCACCGGAAACTCCGAGCCTTGTGGCCCTTATAAGCATTGCGGTTCCCCAGCATCCGACAAGATTACCGAGCCAGATGGTAATGGTGTTGAGGCCGTACCTCCAGTCGTTTTCCCAGACGAAACATACTTTTCCCGTATAAAGATTCAGCCCGAAGGTGCATACGCAGAAAAGACCGATGGAAAAGAGAAATGAACCCATGACTTTGTTTTCACAGGCAAGGAAAATAACACCGCCTATGGCGATGCATACGCCGGCAAGTATGGCTTTAAGGAAAACTTCCGCATTTTTTTTCATGGTAAAAGGACCTCCGAATCTAAGTGAAAATATAACCCTTATATTATAAACTATAATCAGGCCGAAGTGGTATTATTTACGTCTTTCAAGTATAATATTCCCTATGAAACTTATCATCGCAGAAAAACCCATGCTCGCAAGAGCCATATCAGCGGCCATCCCCGGAAACGCGGTCCACAGGGACGGCTACGAGATCAAAGGAGACTACGCCATAGTGGCAGCCTTCGGTCATTTGCTTACCCTCAAAGAGCCGGAGGATTACGACGCAGCCCGTTACGGCAAGTGGTCTTTGGACGCTCTTCCCATATATTTTGAAAACTGGGGCAAGAAGCCCGGCAACGGCAAATCGGAACGTCTGAACCTCATAGGAAGCCTGCTGAAAGACGCGGAATGCGTCATCCACGCGGGAGACCCTGACGACGAAGGACAGTACCTCATAGACGAGATCCTTCAGTGGTTCAATTACAAGGGGCCCGTCTGGCGCCTCGCCACCGGAGACACTACTGAAGGAGCCCTTCAGAAAGCCCTGGCCTCCATGAAGGACAATTCCGAGTTTGTCAATTCAGGCTGGAGCGCCCACGCAAGAAGCGTTGCGGACATTATGGTCGGCTTCAACTTCAGCCGCTACTTTTCTCTCAAAAACAGCCACGTAAAAATGCTCACCGTAGGCCGTGTCCAGACTCCCACGCTCGGTCTGGTGGTCACACGCGACCTGCTCATCGAAAATCACGAAAAACAGTGCTACTACATAGTAAGGGGCAAGCTTGCCGTTGACGGACACAGTATCACCGCCAAGTACGAGCCGGCTAAGGACGATCCAAACCTTGACGAGGGCCGCATTACCGACAAGGACTACGCAGACGAAATAGTCCAGTCCCTCGACGGACGCACCTTCGACAATATAAAGGTCACAAGCAAGGCTATAACAGAGCAGCCTCCCCTGCCCTTCAATCTGGTCAAACTCCAGACCTACTGCTCAAACAAATTCGGCTACGATCCCTCCAAGACCCTTGAAATTACCCAGCGTCTGAGGGATAACCACAATGCCATAACCTACAACCGTTCCGACTGTCAGTACCTGTCAGAGGAGCAGTATAAAGAATCTCCGGCCACCATACGCCAACTCATGGAAAACCTGAAGGACGACTCGGCAGGTTCGGTATTTGCCCGTATGCCCGTAGATACAAGTCTCCACGGCAAGGCATTCAATGACAAGAATATTACCGCCCATACGGCCATAATTCCCCAGCGCAGAAAACTGGATCTGAAAAAGCTCAGCGAAGAAGAACGCAACGTCTATCTTGCTATTGCCAAGTATTTCATTGCCCAGTTCCTACCTGCCGCAGAAAAGGAAAGAACGACCCTTGAAGCGGCTCTTGAAGAAGGCGGCTGCCTGAAAGCGAACTCGACAAAGGTCCTTAAGGCCGGCTTCATGCAGCTCATTAAGCCGGAAAAAAAGAAGGACGCCGACAGCGAAGAAGACGAAGAAAGTGAACTTTCCTCAGTCGAGTCGGGGACCTACGAAGGCGTATGTACAGGCGCAGAGGCTGAAGAAAAAGAAACCAAAGCTCCGCCGCGCTACACCAAGGCGTCCCTCAACGAGGACATGACCCGCATTGCCAAATACGTAACGGATCCCAAGGCTAAAAAGCTTCTCATGGCCAAGGACAAGGACAAAAAGGGAGAAAACGGAAGCATAGGGACCTCCGCTACCCGTTCGTCCATAATCGACAACCTTGAGGCGCGGGGATTCATAGAAAGCAAGGGCAAGCAGATCCAGTCCACCCAGTTGGGCAGAGAACTTTACCGCATTCTGCCCGACGAACTGAAGAAGCCCGATATGACCGGCCTCTGGTGGGCCGTTCAGGAATCCATACAGGAAGGCCAGGTCCCCTGGACTGCGCTGACAGACAGTGTCCTGGATATGATAAAAAAAGTAGTCAAGACCGATTACCCCAAGGTCGACGCCTACCACGTTCCCGAAAGCATGAGACGAGGCAAGCTCCTTCTGGGCCAGTGTCCAAGATGCGGCAGCGACATTGTAGAAGGAGCCAATGCCTTCGGCTGCGGCGGCTACAAGAACGGCTGCAGATTCGTTATCTGGAAAACCGCCAAAAGCGGTATGATGAGCAAGACTGAGATCACGGCAGACATGGTCCACGACTGGCTCAGTTGCCCCTGGATAGACGAAACGAAGGCTGACCGGGAAAGCGGCGAACTGAAGCCAACAGGAAGAAAGCGCAGCAGCGCTGCTGTCTATATCAAGAAGTGCTACTCGGAAAACAAAAAGAAAAACTATCCGGGCAAGGTCTATCTGGCCGATGACGGTCCTTCCAGCGAATACGGCGCCAGCTTCGGCCTTGAAGAAATAGTCAACGAACCGCCAAAACCTCTGGGCAAGTGTCCACGCTGCGGCAGAGACGTCATCGAGGGAAAGAACGGCTACGGCTGCACCGGCTATACAGAAGGCTGCAGGTTCGTCATTTGGAAAAAGGCAAAATCAGGCATGATGAGCAAAACCAAGGTCACCCGCGGTGTGGTAAGGAACCTTCTCAAGAGTCCCTGGATAGATGAGATCAGACCGGGCGAAGATGGTACGCCTCAGCCTACGGGACGCAAACGCACTGAGAAATGCGTCCACGTGAAGAAGCTTTATTCCCCGGCTAAGGATAAAATCTACACCGGCGACGTTTTCCTTTCAGACGAAGGTCCCGCTTCGCAGTACGGCGCCAGCTTCGGCCTTGAACGAGTCACCGACGACGGCCCGGAAATTCTGGGCAAGTGCCCCCGCTGCGGGAAAGACGTCATTGAAGGGCGTCTGGGCTACGGATGCACCGGCTTTAAAGACGGCTGCAAGTTTACAATCTGGAAAAATTCCAAGATGAAGCTCCTTGCAAATATCACCTTCACAAAGACCGACGCCAGGAAATTCCTGGCCGGCAAGCCTGCACGCAAGCGCAAGCTGGTGGACAAAAAAGGCAAGGAATTCATCGGAGAGATCATAATGATAGAAGAGCCGGACAATCCTTACGGACCGGTCTGGCGAGTCATCGAAGGAACCATTGAACTTAAGGACGGCAGCGATCCGTCGGTAATTAAGACTGAAACAGTACCACGCCCCGACGCAGGAAGCTGATTGATCGCAGACAACGGACAATCTGTCGGATTAAGAGACGCCACGTTAACGGGCTGAAAGATCTACCTGGAAAACACAGTTGAAAACATAATAGTTTTTTTGTATTTTAGCGAGGTACAGTTCATGAAAAGAATACTTGCTTTATTATTTGCGACGATGATGGTTCTTACATTTGCAAGCTGTTCAAATAAGACAAAAGATATCGAAGGAACGATTTCCGGCTACGTGCAGGTCCAGGAATACACAAACCCATTGCTTGTTATTGAGAATAATGGCAATTCTTTCTACGCCGCGCTTGTCGGAAGCAGCCTTGCCGCAATTGATTTTGACCATGCGGACGATGCCCTCCTTGAAGAAATACTCAAAGGGGAGATAACAGATATCAAAGTACATATCGAAAATGCCGAAAAGGGAAAAACGCTTGAAATCAGCGGACAGAAGATAACCGTTTGGCAATCTCATCAAATTCAAAAAACAGAACTATAATTTGTGGTTTCCATACCGTGAAATGTCTTTTCCACATTTCAATATAGTGAAAACACGTAAAACTGACTTTTGAGTGCGGAAATGCCTCAAAAGTCAGTCTTTTTTTTATTTTAGCCGCAAATTCAGCAATGTTTACTCTCTATCGAAAAAGTATCGTGAGCAAATCCTCAAAAAAACGCACTATTTTTCCTCATTCAATTATCACAGGCTTACTTTTAAGATAATTTCAGAAGCATACAAGAAGATTATGACTGACTTTTTTTCGGAAAAACGGTAAAAAAGTCAGTTTTAGATGATTTTTGATATTTCCTGCCACCCAACGTTACAAGAATATCCATCTTCTATATCACAGAAAGATGCTGTACCGTCGTTTGTGCGCTTCAGAAACATAGCAAAGATTTTAGAAGGGATTTCAAAAAACCGCCGAATATGAAAACAAATTCATCTTTGGCGGTTTTTCTGTTGCTTAAATGCCTCATAGGGCAAGCATTGAAAAAATACTTTTTCAAATAATAATGATTTAAACAATAATATCAAAAGTTATTCTCTATATGTGTCTGTACTCTGTATCCTGCCACTTTCCTCCGTGGAACCGGTGCATTTCCTCGGTCAGGTGATCCCAGCGCAGAACATCCCTGGAATCAGGGAAGAATTCAACAAACTCGCCGTCCACAAAGGTGTAAAAGCGGGTAATATCAGTGCACATACCGAAGGTTGGGACTTCGGAAGAAGCCATATGGAAGCTGAAGTCCGCGCCGTCCTTTTTCCCGGCAAAATGTAGGCCGCTGTGATCCAGAGTCAGGGTGCCTTCACCGCAAATTACGGAAGTATCAACGTGTTTGAGCAGTTTGTAATCGGGAAGTTTGCCGATTTTTACGTGTTCGCTGAAACTGAAATCAGGAGCCTTCACGTCTTCCGCAGCTTTACGGCGCTCCATAAGAGTCCAGTCTGTTACAAGTTCGGGGCAGACTGAATCATCTCCGACAGCCTTGATATTGTAGCACTCATCCATTTCAACGATGTTGCCGCATGCCAGACATTTCATTACGTTTCTGCTGCATTCCATTTGATGCATGGCGCCGCATTTAGGACAGAGATACAGAAGAGTGTCCAGATTTTTAGCCATTTCTCCCCTGCCCTTAAACTTGACCTGAGCCCGCTTGTTCCAGATGTAATCGTCATGAGCCAGGAGACAGTTCATGCGCTCTTCAATTTCTTCGGAACTCATAGTCTTAAGTTCATCTGGCGTAAACATCTTATCTACGACTACCTCAATTCGGCCCGGCCTTTCATCCAGGCAATGCTTGGGGTAGGTGAGATAGGCGCCGGAGAGCTTAGTATAGTACACAGGAATGCCGAGTTTTTTCACCAGTTTGCCGCTGCCTATCATGACAGGCTGGGCCATACCCGTAATTGAGCTCATTCCTTCAGGCATGAGACAAATGGCACCGCCCTGGTCGCGAACTCTGAGCATCTGCTTGACGGCATAAATGTCAGGAGTAAAATTCTTCTTTGGAATGACCTGCATCAGGTTGAGGACTACGTTCAGAGGAAAACGGAAGAATTCGTTGTATCCAACCACATAGTTCAGCCTTCTGGGCCAGCAGGCAGGCTCTACGAACTGATACTCCACGCGGGATGCATGGTTGCTTATCATGAGGAAAGCCCCCTTCTCTTCGCCGGGTCTTGCCTTGAAGGTAAAGCTTGGTTTGACCTTCAGATTCAGTATTTTAATTACTCCGTAGAGTATTCCGTACAGTATGGGATTTGGGCTGTGGATCTGCCTTTGATGCAGTTTTTCCGCCAGAGTCGCTTTTGCCATTGGATAAATCTCCTTCTCATAAACAAAAAGATTATATCACACAATCTTCCACGCAGGCTTAATAAAATATGCATGCCAGCCTATAGGTTCCCAAGGTCTGCATAGTTCTGACGCCAACTGTTTTTTGTTTATTCACAGCATTTAGGCAAAACACACAAAAAAGTATGTTGATAGCCTAAATAAAAAAAGCGGTAGGTACGCTTTTTTCTCAAAAAACCTCGGTACAATAATCAAGCAGAAAACCCAAACGAATAAAATGCATCTGCAGTGACTATATTTGAATAATATGCGCGGCAATCATATAAGGAAATTCTAATCTAGTTCTTTTCACTGATAAAACGTCATTTCACCTAAAAGGCGTTTTCAGAATAAAAAACAGAGGGAAGCATTGCCAGAGCCCGGCGATGTTGTAAATCATAAAAAAGATGGCCTGAATTCAACAGAATCCAAAGCCATCTTTTGTTCTAATACCTGATTTACAGTCGTTTTTTCTATTCTTTGAAGAATTCCACCGCGGATCTGAACATGCCCATGTCGTAGTTGCCGGGGACGTTCTGATACAGCCCGGAGTTCCAGCGTTCCGCGTGTCCCATCTTGCCGAAGACTCTTCCGTCGGGAGAAGTGATGCCCTCAATGGCGAAGGTGGAGCCGTTGGGATTGAATTGAATGTCCGCAGAAGCGTTTCCGGAAAGGTCAACGTACTGAGTAGCGACCTGTCCATTGGAGATCAGCTGTCTTACAAGTTCCTCAGAGGCGATGAACTTGCCTTCGCCGTGGGAAATTGGAACGTTATATACGTCGCCGACATTCAAATTCCTCAGCCAGGGAGACTTATTGGAAGCCACACGCACCTGAACTATTCTGGACTGATGTCTGTGGATGTCGTTAAAGCTTAAAGTGGGACAGTTCTCATCGGTGTCAATTATCTTTCCGTAGGGCACCAGACCAAGCTTGATAAGGGCCTGGAAACCGTTGCAGATACCGCAGATGAGACCGCCTCTGCTGTCCATGAAGTCTGCCACCTGATCCTTGACCGCGTCGCTACGGAAGAAGGAAGTGATAAACTTGCCGCTGCCGTCAGGCTCGTCGCCGCCGGAGAAACCGCCGGGAATAAAGATCATATTTGCGGTCTTAAGACGCTCTGCGAAATCATCAACGCTTCTTGCAATATCCTCTGCGCTGCGGTTTCTTATGACGAAGATCTCGCTTTCAGCGCCGGCGTCATTCATGGCCTTAGCGCTGTCAAACTCGCAGTTGGTTCCGGGGAAAACTGGAATCAGGACCTTGGGCTTTGCGGTTCTGACCACAGGTGCAGCCCAGGTTTCAGCCTTATATGAGATATTTTCGACGGGAACGTCTGCGTCCTTGATATTGCAGGGATAAACGTCTTCCAGAACACCTTCGTAAATGCCCTGGAGCTGTTCCAGTTCAATGGAGATTCCGCCGTAACTGATTTCGGGCTTCTCGCTGGTATATCCGATGACCATGCCGGGAATAAGATCGGCCTTCAGTTCTACGATAAAGCTGCCGTAGGCATAGTTGAAAATGTCTTCAAGTTCCAGAGAATCGTCAAATTCAAAGCCTATACCGTTGCCGAAGCACATTTTCATGACGCCTTCAGCAACGCCGCCCATACCGGGAGTATAGACAGCCACGGCCATACCACTTCTTACCAGTTCGGTAACGTAGTCGTAGAGTTCCTTGAGAGACTCTGCCTCGGGAAGGCCTGCCTCGTTAAGCTCAGGCTGCATGAGGATCACGGGGTGTCCCGCTTCCTTGAATTCGGGAGTGACGATGTCTCCTGTCTTTGCGGTAGTCACGGCAAAGGAAACGAGAGTAGGCGGTACGTGGATATCCTCAAAGCTTCCGGACATGGAGTCCTTTCCGCCGATCGCGCCTATGCCCAGATCCATCTGAGCGTCAAAAGCGCCTAAAAGCGCGGCAAGAGGTTTGCCCCAGCGCTTGCTGTCTCTGCCAAGCTTCTCAAAATATTCCTGGAAGCTCAGATAGACGTCGCTGAACTGTGCGCCGCTGGCGATAAGCTTGCTGACAGATTCTACGACAGCAAGGTATGCGCCGTGATAGGGGCTCTTTTCGGAGATCAGAGGATTATAACCGTAAGCCATGAGAGAGCAGTCGTCAGTGTGCTTTTTCTCCATGGAGATCTTCTGGACCATGGCCTGAACAGGAGTCTGCTGGTACTTGCCGCCAAAGGGCATGACAACGGTGCCTGCGCCTATAGTGGAGTCGAAACGCTCGGAAAGACCGCGCTTGGAGCAGCAGTTCAGGTCAGAAGCCACACCCTTCATGCCGGACATGAAAGTGATGACTTCCTTTTCGTTATTATAGTCGAGAACAGGTGTCTCAACTTCTATATGCTTTTCTGCGCCGTTGGAATCGAGGAACTCTCTGGAAATATCAACGATCTTCTTTCCGTTCCATTCCATGGTGAGTCTGGGATCAGCCTTGACCACGGCCACTCTTACAGCCTGAAGGTTTTCGGATGCGGCTATTTCAAGGAAAGCCTTTTCGTCTTTTGCTTCTACTACGACGGCCATTCTTTCCTGAGATTCGCTTATGGCAAGCTCAGTACCGTCAAGACCTTCGTACTTTTTGGGGACAGCGTTAAGATCAATGTCCAGACCAGCGGCAAGTTCGCCGATGGCAACGGAAACTCCGCCTGCGCCGAAGTCGTTGCAGCGCTTGATCATTTTGCTGGCTGCAGGATTGCGGAACATTCTCTGGAGCTTGCGCTCCTCGGGAGCATTGCCCTTCTGTACTTCTGCTCCGCAGTTTTCAACGGAGTGAGAGTCGTGAGCCTTAGAGGAACCGGTGGCTCCGCCGATGCCGTCACGACCGGTGCTTCCTCCCAGAAGAATGACGATATCTCCGGGAGCGGGGACCTCACGTCTTACGTTTTCCGCAGGTGCTGCGGCAATGACAGCGCCAATCTCCATGCGCTTTGCCATGTAGCCGGGATGATAGATCTCATCTACTATGCCTGTGGCAAGGCCGATCTGGTTGCCGTAGGAAGCATAGCCGGCGGCTGCGCTGGTAACGATCTTTCTCTGGGGAAGTTTGCCGGGAAGAGTCTCGGAAATAGGCTTTCTGGGATCTGCCGCGCCGGTGACGCGCATGGCGCCGTAAACGTATGAGCGGCCGGAAAGAGGATCTCTGATAGCTCCGCCGACGCAGGTCGCTGCGCCGCCGAAGGGCTCGATCTCAGTAGGATGATTGTGGGTCTCGTTCTTGAAGAGAAGGAGCCAGGGTTCCTTTACTCCGTCTGCCTCCACCTCAATTTTAACGGTGCAGGCATTGATCTCCTCGGACTCGTCAAGCTTGTCCAGCATGCCGTTCTTGCGGAGATACTTTACCGCAATAGTCGCAATGTCCATGAGGCAGACAGGCTTGGTCCTGCCTAAAGCCTTGCGTGTCTCAATATATCTTTCATAACTCTTTTCGAGTATGGGGTCTTCAAATTTAATGTTGTCTATAATGGTACCGAAAGTGGTATGTCTGCAGTGATCGCTCCAGTAGGTGTCGATCATGCGGATCTCGGTTATGGTCGGATCACGCTGCTCTTTAAGGAAATACTGCTGGCAGAACTTAATGTCTCCCAGGTCCATGGCAAGACCGTAGTCCTTAATGAAAGCGGCAAGCCCCTTTTCATCCAGACCGGTAAAACCGTCGAGAGTAGCCACAGTAGTGGGAATGTCGTAATTGACCACAAGTGTTTCCGGCTTTTCCATGGTTGCTTCGCGGGCTTCCACAGGGTTGATGACGTATTTCTTGATTTCGGTCAGTTCCTTTTCCGAAAGGCTGCCGTAAAGAACGTAGACCTTTGCGGAACGGACAAGAGGTCTTTCGCACTGAGCGATGATCTGAATGCACTGAGCAGCGGAATCGGCCCGCTGATCAAACTGTCCGGGAAGATACTCAACGGCAAAGGCAGCAGCGCCGTCTACCTTGAGCTCGTCGCTGCAAATGTCCACCTGAGGTTCGGAAAAAACAGTCTTCTTTGCGTAGTCAAAGAGGGCTGCGTCTATATTTTCGGCGTCGTAGCGATTGATGACACGTACGTCTTCAAGGCTTGTTATTCCAAGAAGATTTCTGCATTCGGAAAGGAGTCCGGCAGCTTCGGCCGCAAATTCCTTTTTCTTTTCAACAAATACTCTGTAAACCATTTATTCCTCCATGGCTTTCAGTGCTCTGGCACCTATGTCTTTTCTGTAAAATGCGTTTTCAAAACTGATCCTGGAGACCAGTTCGTAGGCTTCCTCAACAGCCAGGGGCAGATCGTCCGCTACAGCAGTCGCTCCGAGAACACGTCCTCCATTGGTGACCAGAAGACCGTCCTTTCTTTCTGCTCCTGCTACGAAAACGTTGCCGGCGACGTCTGCGGGAATATTGAGTTCAAAGCCCTTTTTATAGGAAGCGGGATAGCCCTCCGATGCCATGATGACACAGCAGGCGGACTCGTCGTAAAACTCTACGGGAGTTTCAGCTAAAGTTCCGTCAGTGGTTGCCTTCATGACAGTAAGCAGATCGCTCTTGAGGAGAGGGAGAACCACCTGAGCTTCGGGATCGCCGAAACGGCAGTTGTATTCAATGACCTTGGGGCCGTCTTTGGTAATCATGAGACCGAAATAGAGGCAGCCCTTAAAGCTTCTGCCTTCAGCATTCATTGCCTTAACTGTGGGCAGGAAGATTTTCTCCATGCATTCCGCAGCGACTGCTTCGGTATAGTAAGGGTTGGGAGCTATGGTGCCCATGCCCCCGGTGTTGAGACCGCGGTCACCGTCGAGAGCCCTCTTGTGATCCATGGAAGAGATCATGGGCTTTATGACCTTACCGTCGGTAAAAGAAAGGACAGACACTTCAGGACCTTCCAGAAATTCCTCGATGACTATCTCGTTGCCGCTGGCGCCGAACTTCTTTTCTTCCATAATGGTGACAATGGCAGCCTTTGCTTCCTCTCTGGTCATGGCAATAATGACGCCCTTGCCCAGAGCAAGACCGTCGGCCTTGACTACAACGGGAATGCTGCAGTTTTCAACGTATTCAAGAGCGTTGGAAGCGTCGCTGAATACTTCGTAAGCGGCAGTGGGAATGCCGTATTTCTTCATGAGTTCCTTGGAGAAGACCTTGCTGCCTTCAATAATGGCGGCCTTTGCGTCGGGACCGAAGCAGGGAATACCCTTGCTGCTGAGTCTGTCCACGCAGCCTGCGACCAGAGGGTCGTCGGGCGCGACAACAGCGTAGTCGACCTTTGATTCTTCGGCAAATCTCACAATGCCGTCCAGGTCGCTTGCCTTAATATCGACGCAAATGGCATCGTCTTCCATTCCGGCATTGCCGGGCAGAGCGTAGATGCACTCAACGTTCTTGTTTTCCTTGATTTTCTTGATGATTGCGTGCTCTCTTCCGCCGCTTCCGACAACAAGTATTTTCATATTCTCCTCCTTAAGGGTTAAGAAGTATAAAACGTATTCCCGAGGGTTTGGACTGAACAACTGTACGCGCTCAGCTGATGAGGACGAACAGATTCAGACAAGACCGAGGGAACAGATCGTGTATTAATGATGGAACAGTCTCATGCCGGTGAAGGTCATGACCATGTTGTACTTGTCTGCAGTTTCGATAACAAGATCGTCGCGGACAGAACCGCCGGGTTCAGCAACGTACTGAACACCGGACTTGCGTGCTCTTTCAATGTTGTCGCCAAAGGGGAAGAAAGCATCGGAGCCTACGGAAACACCGCTCTGAGTAGCGATCCAGGCCTTCTTTTCTTCTCTTGTGAATTCAGCAGGCTTTTCCGCGAAGATCTTCTGCCAGTTGCCTTCACCGATAACGTCTTCACATTCATCTGACATGTAAACGTCAATAGCGTTGTCTCTTTCCGCTCTGGAGAGAGTGGGCAGGAAACGGAGAGCAAGGACCTGTGGGCTCTGTCTCAGATACCAGTTGTCAGCCTTATTGCCGGCAAGTCTGGTGCAGTGGATTCTGCTCTGCTGGCCTGCGCCTACGCCGATGGCCTGACCGTCCTTAACGTAGCATACGGAGTTGGACTGGGTATACTTGAGGGTGATCAAAGAAACGATGAGGTCGATCTTTGCCTGCCGGGGCAGATCCTTGTTTGCGGTTACGATATTGGAAAGAAGTTCTTCGTCGATCTTGAAATTGTTGTGTCCCTGTTCAAAGGTAACACCGAAAACGTCCTTGCATTCCTGTGCGGCGGGAACGTAGTCGGCATCGATCTGAACGATATTGTAATTGCCCTTCTTCTTTGCCTTGAGAATTTCCAGAGCTTCGTCGGTATAGCCGGGAGCGATAATGCCGTCAGAGACCTCGGACTTCAGATATCTTGCAACGGAAGCGTCGCAGACGTCGGAAAGAGCAGCCCAGTCGCCGAAGGAGCTGAGTCTGTCAGCACCTCTGGCTCTGATGTAAGCGCAGGCAATGGGGGAAAGCTCTGCGTCGGGAGCTACAAAGTAGATCTGCTTCATGGTATCGCTGAGGGGCTGACCAACAGCTGCGCCTGCGGGAGATACGTGCTTGAAGCTTGCTGCTGCAGGAAGGCCTGTAGCTTCCTTCAGTTCCCTGACAAGCTGCCAGGAATTGAAAGCATCCAGGAAATTGATGAAGCCGGGACGGCCGTTGAGTATCTGAACGGGAAGCTCGCTTCCGTCCTTCATATAGATCTTTGCGGGTTTCTGGTTGGGGTTGCAGCCGTACTTGAGTTCGAATTCTCTCATTTCTTTGCCTCCTGATTAGTCGCCTAAGTGCTTGTTGAAGATCTTTACTTCACCCTTAACGTTGGTGTAGAGAGAGACCTTGTTGTCGGGGTTGAGAGCCTCCCAGACCTCTTCGGGAGTGGGAAGAGTAACTTCCATAGGTTCACCCTGGAAAGTGGGCAGAGGAGAACCGTCTCCGCGGTAGGTGCTTATGAAATAGCCCATGCCTTCGTCGCAGCCTTCGTATGCGTAGAATTCGCGGAGGCATCTGCCGTGGTTGTATTTGAGAATGGACATTTCGAAGGAACCGTCGTCCATAATGTCAGCGGAAATTCTGGGAGTCCAGTTGGGTTCGTCGGGTTCATATTCGCGGGTCATGAGACCCTGCTTACTGCTCTTACCTGCTTTAATGGCATCGACCATTGTGTCGGTCTGGTTGCCGTTGGTAACGACAAGATGACCGTCACATTTTCTTACGGGATGATAGATGATGAGGCTGGGATCCTTCATCTGGAAAGCATCAAAGGCCTCGGTCTGGATACCGTCTTCGGTCTTGGTGAAGACGCGGTTTCTGCTGTTGACGGAACGTCCCATGATGAAATAGTAAACACAGTCCTTGCCGACCAGGATTCCGCGGCCGGGATAAGTGGTATTCTTTAAAAATTCAATAAAATCAGTCATTTTATTCCTCCTGATTGATGATGGAATTGCAAATCATTTCCGCTGCTTCGGGAAGTATTATCCACTCAGCCTGCTCCATTACGCGGCGCTGAAGGATCTCCGGAGTATCGCCGTCCTGAATATCCACGGCCTTCTGTAGTATTATCTTTCCGCCGTCGGGGATCTCATTGACAAAGTGTACCGTAGCTCCGGTAACTTTGACTCCGTATTCAAGAGCTTTCTCGTGGACCGTAAGTCCGTAGAAGCCCTCGCCGCAGAAGCTGGGGATCAGGGACGGGTGAATATTGATAATGCGGTTTTCCCACTTGCGGGTAAATCCGGGGCTGAGGATGCTGAGGAAACCGGCAAGAACAATAAGATCAATGCCTTCTGCGTCTAAGATCTCATTGACTGCCCTTTCGAAGCCTTCCTGTCCGCCGTTTTCCTTCTTGCTTACGAAAACGCCTTTGATCCCGGCCTTTTCTGCTCTTTCGAGAGCAAAAGCGCTCTTTTTATTGGAGACGACCAGGCTTATTTCTCCGCTTTTTATTATTCCCTTCTGCTGAGCATCTATGAGAGCCTGCAGATTTGTCCCGCCGCCGCTTACGAAAACGGCGACCTTTGCTTTTCTTTCCATGAGACGATCCCTGTTATTCAATGATGATCTTTTCCTCGCCCTTAACGATCTCGCCGATAACGTAAGCGTCAACGTCATTGTCCTTAAGAGCTTTAATAGCCGCATCTGCAGTTGACGCAGATACTGTCATGCACATGCCGACGCCCATATTGAAGGTGTTGAACATATCGTGCTCGGAAATGCCGCCCTTCTTCTGAAGGAGAGCGAAGATCGGCGGTGTTTTTACAGCCTTTTTATTGATTTTTGCACAAAGACCTGATGGAACTGCTCTGGGAATATTTTCGTAGAAGCCGCCGCCGGTAATGTGGGAAACACCTCTAACCTCAGCAGCTTCAATAGCCGCGAGAACAGGCTTCACATATATTCTGGTCGGAGTCAGGAGAACTTCTCCGAGAGTCTGACCCTTGAGTTCATCGTATATTTCGTTCAGGTCGCAGTTTTCAATATCGAAAACCTTGCGAACCAGAGAATAACCGTTGGAATGAATGCCTGAAGAGGGAAGAGCGATAATGACGTCGCCCTCCTTCATGGATTCGTTATCCAGAAGTTTCTTCTTGTCTGCGATACCTACTGAGAAGCCGGCCAGATCATAATCGTCTGCGGCCATGGTTCCCGGATGCTCCGCAGTCTCGCCGCCGATAAGAGCGCAGCCGGCCTGAACGCAGCCTTCAGCTACGCCGCTGACCAGTTCAGCGACCTTTTCCGGGTCATTCTTGCCTATGGCAATGTAGTCAAGGAAGAAGATGGGCCTGGCGCCGCAGCAGATAATGTCGTTGACGCACATTGCTACGCAGTCGATGCCGACGGTATCGTGCTTGCCCATGATCTGGGCAATGCGCTGCTTGGTGCCGACGCCGTCGGTTCCCGATACGAGAACAGGCTCCTCCATGCCCTTGATGTCAGGAATAAAGAGACCGCCGAAGCCGCCGATTCCGGAAGCGACACCGGGAATGAAGGTGCGCTCAACGTGCTTTTTCATAAGCTTGACGCCTTCATAACCTGCGTTGATATTTACCCCTGCTTCTGCATAGGCCTTTGAATAAGATTTTTCCATTGTTTATTCCTTTCCTGTCCAGCAGTAGGTACAGATCTTGTCTCTGTCAATGCCGATGGCCTCCAGGAGACCGTCAAGGCTCTGATAGCCGAGACTGTCAAAGCCGAATTTTTCGCAGATAGCACTGAGCATGCATTTGCCGCGTTCGGTGGTTCCGTCTGCGTATTCATCAAGATGCTTCTGACCTTCGTCCCCTTCAAGTTCCTGGATCACCCGTCTTGCGAGAAGGTCCATATCGGAATTGCCGCGGGAGAAATTCAGATATTTGCAGGCATACATAATGGGAGGGCATGCGCTGCGCATATGGACTTCCTGAGCGCCGCTGTCGTAGAGGAACTCAACGGTCTCGCGAAGCTGAGTGCCGCGGACGATGGAGTCATCGACAAAGAGAAGCTTCTTGCCTTCAATGAGTTCCCTGACGGGAAGCTGCTTCATCTTTGCCACCTGATTCCTGACCTGCTGATTGTCAGGCATAAAGGAACGGGGCCAGGTGGGAGTATATTTTACGAAGGGTCTTGCGAAGGGTTTGCCGCTTTTGTTGGCATATCCTATAGCATGAGGAATGCCGCTGTCGGGGACGCCTGCAACGCAGTCGACCTTGGGAAGATTGCCGTTTACGATCTCGTTGCGGGCCATGACCTCACCATTGCGGTAGCGCATGACTTCAACGTTTGTGCCTTCGTAGTTGGAATTGGGATAACCGTAGTAGCTCCAGAGGAAAGCACAGATCTTCATATCTTTTCCGGCTTCCTTGAGAACCCTGCAATCATCGGGGCTTATGACATCGATCTCTCCGGGGCCCAGTTCCTTGTAGTCCGCGTAGCCCAGCTTTTCGTAGGCGAAGGACTCGAAGGAAACGCAGAAGCCGTCGTCAGATCTGCCAACGTGAATGGGTGTTCTGCCCATGGCGTCGCGGGCGGCGATAAGCTGACCGCCTTCTGTGAGAATGACAATGCTCATGGAACCGTCGATGAGTTCCTGGGCCTTGCTTATACCTTCCTCGAAGGTTCTGGCTTTATTTATGAGAGCTGCAACCAGTTCACTGCAATTGACCTTTCCGGAGCTCATGGACATGAACTGGACGCCCTTGCAGGAGAACTGCTCTTCAATGAGTTTTTCAGCATTGTTGATAATGCCCAGAGTCATAATGGCATAGACGCCGAGATGTGAGCGCACCAGAAGGGGCTGCGGGTCTGTATCACTCACGCAGCCGATTCCGGAGCAGCCGGAGAACTCATGAAGATTGTTTTCGAATTTTGTTCTGAAAGGAGTATTTTTGATGTTGTGGATAGCGCGGGAAAAGCCCTTTTCGCTGTCCCAGAATGCCATGCCGGCACTGGAGGTGCCCAGGTGGCTGTGGTAATCGGTGCCGAAGAAAACGTCCAGCACCGCGCTGCGGCCGTTTGTGACCGCTCCGAAGAATCCGCCCATTATATCTTACTTTGCGAAGAAGAGTTCGGAGAGAGTCATGGGATCGATGTACTTGCCGTCCTTGTAAACGCGCATGTTTCCGGAAGCGATCTCGTCGATGAGCATGACCTTGCCTTCCTTGTCATAGCCGTATTCGAACTTGATATCGTAGAGGACCAGACCCTTTTCAAGGAGGTCGTCTGCGACGATCTGAGTGATCTTGCGGGTCATATCCTTAATGTCTTCGTACTGCTTGTCGGTCATGACGCCGAGAGTGATGAGGCCGTCCTTGGTTACGAGGGGATCGCCGAGTGCATCGTTCTTAAAGGTCATTTCAACGTATGCGGGAAGATCTGCGCCTTCTTCGATATACTGCTGATATCTTCTGTAGAAGCTGCCTACTGCCTTGTGACGGCAGATGACTTCAAGGCCCTTGCCGAAGGGCTTTGCGGGAAGAACTTCCATGGTGGTGTTGTTCAGGTCAGCGCTTACATAGTGAGTGTAAATGCCTGCTGCGTTGATCTTTTCAAAGAAGTAGATGGACATGCGGAGGTTGACGTCGCCGACACCTTCAATGCTGAGACCTACGCTGTTTTCGCCGGGATCGAAGACGCCGTCCTTACCGGTGCAGTCGTCCTTGAACTTGAGTTCGTAGTTGCCGTTGTCCATTGCGTAAACGTTCTTGGTCTTTCCGGTGTAAACAAGTTTCTTTTCCATGGTTTATTCTCCTCTTTAAAACTAAATATTAAGTGCTTTATCTTTTTCTAAAACTTTTTCCGAATCTGATCTGCGCATTGCGTCCAGCTTAACGGCCAGGTTTGTGTCTTCAACAGCAATGATCTGGGCCGCAAGAAGAGCGGCGTTTTTGCCTCCGTTAAGCGCAACGGTGGCAACAGGGATTCCCGAAGGCATCTGCACTGTGGCGAGAAGCGCGTCCATTCCATCCATAGCGCCGCCTTTACAGGGGACTCCGATGACGGGGAGGGTGGTGTTTGCAGCGAGAGCGCCTGCAAGGTGAGCAGCCATTCCGGCAAAGGCGATTATGGCGCCGAAACCCTTATCTCTTGCGTTCAATGCAAAGTCTCTTGCCTCAACAGGGGTCCTGTGTGCTGAATAAATGTGGGCTTCATAGGGGACGCCCAGTTCCTTCAGGGCGTCTGCAGCCTTCTGTGCTACGGGCAGATCGCTGTCGCTGCCCATTATGATTCCGACTTTTTTCATGTCAGCCTCCTTAACGGTTTTTCAACACCCCCATATTAGTCTCATATATTGAGACGGACAAGAAATTGTTCGTATTTATAGCGACTTTTTTATTAATAAAAGTTAAATCATTCGGTACATACTGAACAATATAGAATAAACACGCAATTTATATTCATGCACGTTTTTATGTGTTATAATATAAACAATTAATAAAAAGAAGAAGAGATAATATGATTTTATGGATAACAGCAGCCTTTGCCGGGTACTTTGTCAAGGGGATATGCGGCTTTGCCAATACCCTCGTCCTTACGGGAATACTCAGCTTCGGCGCCGACAACGTCAACATTACGCCGGTTGACCTTATTCTAAGCTACGGAGCAAACGCGGCCATGGCTTTTAAAGAGCGAAAGCACATAAAGTGGAGAGTCGCCCTGCCCCTGGCCCTTCTGGTCCTAATGGGCTGCCTGCCGGGAGCCTTCCTCCTGAAAACCAGCAATGTGAACGTAATAAAAATAGCTGCCGGCGGAGCCATAATACTTGCCGCTCTTGTAATGCTGGCAAGGAATCTGAAAGCAGAGAAAGCAGACAAGAACGCCGGAATAGTGCAGAAGGACAGTATAGGTTCAAAGCTCCTTACCCTTTTCATTGCCATAGTGAGCGGCATCCTGTCGGGCCTCTACGGAATAGGCGCTCTCATGAGTGTGTGCGTCAGCCGTGTCACGGAAAACAGTCATCAGTTCAAGGCCAACATGAGCCTCATATTCTTTGCCGAAGGGACCTTTCGCATTATCCTTTACTCCTGCATAGGAATACTGAACCTTCAGCTTCTGCTTCGAGGGCTTATGCTTCTGCCTGTCTCTCTGGCAGGACTATTCTGCGGCATGAAGCTTTCCGGCCGCATTGATGAAAGCAAAGCAAAATACGTGGTCATTTTCTTCCTGATCCTTTCGGGAATAGTATTGATACTCAACAATATTTAGAAACAAACGGCGCATGGGAAGGATCCCGGCACAAAATCAATGAAATAGAGGAGGAACAGTATGGAAGAATCAATTAAACTCAAATTGAAGAAGGGTTTTACCGCCGCCAGATGGGGCATTGATATTTGTTTAGGCGCTCTTTTCATTGCCATCGCTCTTCTTATCTCAGCCCTTAAAAACAAGGATATGGACCTCTTGAAGGTTCTTATGGTCCCCTTTGCCATGTGCATTGCGGGAATAATGGTCTTTGCGGCGGGAAGAATTATGGCAGGCCTTCAGTCAAGGCAGCTGAACCTTCACAGGGACAGACCTCTTACCGAAGAAGAAAAATGGTTCGTCAGTTCCATGCTGGAAGTCGAATCAAAAGGTGCCGGCGTCAATTTCTACAATACTCTCGCAAAGAATACGACGGGCAGCGCCGACGACGCCGCAGCAGGCGCAATGGCCTCTGCTATCATAGGCAAGTTCTTTGAAGTAGGGAAAAAATACATGGGACAAAGCATCCTCTTTAACAGACTCCCCGCGATCGTTTCGCTGGTCGCCGCAGCTGTTATTATCATCATTGCAGTGATATAAAAAGTGTTATAAATGCAATATGCAAATTTGCTCAGCTGCGGTAATACCTCTATCTCTTTTCAGGTTTCTTTACTGCCGTATAAAAACCTTGCTCATCTTTTTCCACAGCGATAACAAAGTCAAAAACATTTTTTCTTGCGCAGAGATGAAAGTCCGGTTCAGGGAACACGTCCTGATTGTCGGGATCAAAGAAATGCTCGCCTCCGTGATAGCGCAGATCGGCAATGCGGTCGTCTATGTTTTTCATTGGCTGACCAATGAGCAGACTTCTTATGTATTCCGCGCACAGTTCGTCCTCAGCAGCAGGTTTGACTCCGCCGTTTCCCATGGCGACAATAGACACGTGTTCCGGATCGACGGCCTCTATATAAGAAGCAATAGCGCCTGCATTGACCAGGCTTCCCGTTATTATCTCGTCAGCGCCGGATGCGTTGACTATGCCCTGAGTGCCCGAACTTGTAGTATGTATGACAGTCTTTCCCTTCAGGTCCATTTTAAGAGCAGCGCTGGGTGAATTGCCCAGGTCAAAACCCTCGCACATTTTGCCCCAGCGTTCCCCTGCCAGAAGGCAGCCGGGAATGCGTTCGCGCCAGGCAAAAGTCTCCTCAATGGTCCCTACGGGCCTTATGGCCGCAGCCCCCAGATCGTAAAGAAAGCACTCCATGGAAAAGGCTCTGAAGACGTCGATGACGACGGTAAGTCCCCTGGCCTTCTTTGCTCCCTCTATCAGATGTAATATTTCGATTCTGTCAGTATTCAACGCTTTTGCCTCCCAAATGACAAAACCGGAAAGCATAAGCTTTCCGGTTAGTGGTGCAGGTAAGAGGAGTCGAACCTCCATGAAATTGCTTTCACACGGACCTGAA
>JAKSSR010000120.1 GCA_024402995.1 Clostridia bacterium
CCTTCTATTTTCTGCTCAGCGCAGTATTTCTCACAGCGTATTGCATCAGTGGTAGTGTTGAAGGTTACCACAAGCTGCTCGGTCTTCTGTATCACTGCTTGATTACCTTTCCGGCCTTAGTGAGATGTTCGACGATATCGTACATATTGGTTACTTTGCCGACTGCCAGCTTATCTTTAAGGCCATAGTAGTCCAGGCAGGTTCCGCAGGTGAGGATCTCAACACCCTGAGCTTCCATGTTCTTCAGATCTTCTACGCTGGGAGAACCTTCGCAGGTATTGTAAGCGCCTCCGTTGTAGAAAAGAATTGCGGAAGGCAATTCTTCCTGCTGGGAAAGAGCATAAATAAAGCCCTTCATGAGCTTGTCGCCCAGTTCGTCGCTGCCGTGGCCCATACCCTTGCTAGCAATGGCGACGACGATGTCGGAACGTTTATCTACAGCGCATGCAGCCTCGGCGTCACCGATCTCTGCGCCGAGATTTTCGACCTGAATGAGAAGTCTGTAGTCGGTATCGGAAATCTTCTCCATTGTGACGGGAAGATTCTTGCTGTTTGCCATCTTGCTTACGTTCTGGACAGCGATCTCATTGTCTACGTGAACCTCAACAACGGAAGCTTCCTTAAGTTCCTTGATAGCATTCATAGTTTTTACTACAGGGATCGGGCACTGATCGCCGATACAGTTTACATTGATAACAGCCATTTTTTCTCCTTTTTCATTATTCTAAAATTTCTTTTAAAGCATTGACAGCGGCATCTACGTCTTCTTCAGTATTGAACCAGGAAAGAGAGAAACGTATTACGCCTTGGGGGAATGTTCCCAGAGTTTTATGGGCGCTGGGAGCGCAGTGAAGACCGCAGCGGGTCATGATACCGTACTGAGTTTCAAGAGTATAGGACACTTCAGCATTGTCTTCTTCAAGACAGTCAACAGATACCACTCCAACACGCTTATCAAGGTCTTTTGGGCCTACGATGCGAAGGCCGGGAATTTCATCAAGACCTGCAAGAAAGCGCTTTGTAAGGCCGATTTCGTGGCTTCTGATGGCATCAATGCCCGTTTCTTCTATAAAGCGGGTTGAAGCCTCAAAACCGTAGATGCCGGGCATATTGGAGGTTCCGGATTCAAAGCGGTCCGGCATGTAATCCGGCTGAATCTCGGAATCTGATGCACTGCCGGTTCCTCCTGTGATCAGAGGATCTACCTTTGCAGCAAATTCCGGCGCTATGAGCAGAGCGCCTATGCCCTGAGGGCCGAGAAGACCCTTATGAGCAGGAACGGTAAGAGCGGAAAGCTTTACGGCCTTGAAGTCGATGGGATAATGACCTGCACTCTGGGCACCGTCAACTACGAAGGGAACGCCCTTTTCTTCGCAGATTTTTCCGATGGCTTCAATGTCCTGAAGGCCGCCGCCGACGTTTGAAGCATGGCTTACAATAACAAGTTTTGTGTTACCCTTGAACATAGTGGGGAGTTTGGTGATATCAGCAATACCGTCTGCATCAGAAGGAATACGGTCAAAACTTATT
>JAKSSR010000013.1 GCA_024402995.1 Clostridia bacterium
GCTTACTGCCCTCAAAGAACTGCATCCGGAATGGGATATATATTTCATTGCGGGGCAGGATTCAGCTGATAACTTTGCCAATTGGTACAGAGGTGATGAACTTCTCAAGAATTTCAAATTTCTCTGGACCGAACGCTTTGACAATATCAGTTCAACTGATATTCGAAGCAAACTGGCCGAAGGGCAGACTATTGTTGATCTGGTCCCTGAAAAGGTATCGGATTACATCAGAGTTCAAGGGCTTTACTCCGACGATGAGCACAGTCTCTATAATCAGTTAGATGTTTTCGTCAAGGGAAGACTTAAACCCAGCCGTTATGCTCATACTCAGGGCGTCGTTCAAATGGCAGGGGAGTTGGCAGAAAGATACGGTGCAGATGTTAAATCTGCACGAATTGCCGCAGTGTTCCACGATGCCTTCCGTGAAGCCGGAAATTTAGAGCACGGCGACGTTGCCGCTGATTACCTTCGCGACGTCATAGGTCTTCACGATGAAGACATAGTCAATGCCGTTCGTTGGCATACAACCGGCCGTCCCGGTATGAGTCTGCTTGAAAAAATCATTAAAATAGCAGACAGTCTGGAACCCGGAAGACTGTATCCCCATGCTGATGAAATGCGCAATGCGATAAGTGATAACGTTGACATAACACTTCTTATGCTGATGAAGCACACCCGCGAATATGTTCTTTCAATTGGCGGACAGTACGCGGACATCTCAAATCAGGCAATAAATTATCTTGAAGAAAAGATAGGAGAATCATATGAATAACAAGGAACTGGCACTATTTGCGGCCCAGACTCTTGACCAGAAAAAGGCCCGGGACGTCCTTGTCCTGGACATAGGCCTTAAGTCCGGTTTTGCCGATTATTTCGTCATCGCTACCGCTGGCTCCCTGCGTCAGCTTGGAAGCCTTTGCGATGAGCTTGACGACAAGCTTGCTGAACAAGAATTCTTCGTCAAGCATGTTGAAGGCAAAGGCGACAGCGGCTGGGTCCTTATGGACTACGGCGATATAATCATCAATCTGTTTACGGTAGAGCAGAGAGAGCATTACTCCATTGAAAAAATCTGGGGTGACTGTCCTGCAGTTGAATTTGAAAGGTCTATAGAATAATGAAAGAACAGTACGATTTCAGAGTCATCGAAGAAAAATGGCAGAAAAGGTGGGAAGAAGCAGACATCTTCCACGTAACCGAGGATAAGGACAAGGAGAAATTCTATCTCCTTGAAATGTTCCCTTATCCCAGCGGAAAGCTTCACATGGGTCACGTCAGAAACTATTCTATCGGTGACGTTGTAGGCAGATATCTGAACATGAAGGGCTTCAATGTCCTCCATCCCATCGGATTTGACTCTTTCGGTCTCCCCGCAGAAAACGCTGCTATTAAGCACGGCACTCATCCCGCAGTATGGACTTCCGCAAACATTGCGGAAATGGAAAAGCAGCTGCGCCAGATGGGTCTTTCCTATGACTGGGACCGCGAAGCCTGCACCTACAAGGAAGAATACTATAAGTGGATGCAGTGGATCTTCATCCAGTTCTATAAGAAGGGTCTTGCATACAAGAAGGAAAACCCCGTTAACTGGTGCCCCTCCTGCCAGACTGTTCTTGCAAACGAGCAGGTCGTTGACGGCTGCTGCGAACGCTGCAAGAGCGTAGTTACCAAGAAGAATCTGTCCCAGTGGTACCTGAAGATAACTGATTATGCAGACAGACTTCTGGACAATCTGGATGACGATGCCAAGATGGGCGGTTGGCCTGAAAGAGTTAAGGTCATGCAGAAGAACTGGATCGGCCGTTCCTACGGTACCGAAGTTGACTTTAAAATCGTCGGCAGCGATCTTAAGTTCCGCGTATTCACCACTCGTGTAGATACTATTTTCGGAACTTCCTTCATGGTCATTGCTCCTGAACATCCCTACGTTGAAGAACTTATCAAGGGACAGAAGGAAGAAGCAGCCTGCAGAGAATACATTGAAGCAGCCAAGCGTCAGAGTGACATTGACAGAACTTCAACCACTAAGGAAAAGACCGGTCAGTTCACCGGACGTTACGTTATCAATCCTCTCACCGGAGCACAGGTCCCCATTTTCCTTGCTGACTACGTACTCCTCGGTTACGGTACCGGTATGGTCATGGGCGTTCCCGCACATGATCAGCGCGACTTTGAATTCGCCCGCAAGTTCAACCTCGACATTATTCCCGTAGTCGACCCCGGCAACGGCGAGATCGATTTTGATAATCTTACCGAAGCTTTCGAGGCTCAGGGCACCATGATCAATTCCGGCAAGTACAACGGAATGCCCAATGAAGAAGCTATCGCTCTCATCGGCAAGGATTTTGAAGAGCAGGGCATCGGCAAGCGCACTAAGAACTACAAGCTCCGTGACTGGCTCATTTCCCGTCAGAGATATTGGGGTACTCCCATTCCCATGATTTACTGCGAAGACTGCGGCTGGCAGCCTGAAAAGGAAGAAAACCTTCCTGTCAAGCTTCCAACCGACGTTGTCTTTACCGGAACCGGCGAGTCTCCCATTGCTACCAGCAAGACTTTCCAGAATGCCGTCTGTCCCATCTGCGGAAAGAAGGCCACCAGAGAAGTCGATACCATGGACACCTTCATGGACAGCTCCTGGTACTTCCAGAGATATACTGATGCACGCAATGACCAGGCTCCCTTCGCAAAGGAAAAGAGCGACTACTGGATGGGCGTAGACCAGTATATCGGCGGCATCGAACACGCAATTCTCCACCTGATGTATGCTCGTTTCTTCAACATGGTACTCTATGATCTGGGCATGACCTCTGTTGAAGAACCCTTCAAGAACCTGCTGACTCAGGGCATGGTCCTTAAGGATGGCGCAAAGATGTCCAAGTCTCTTGGCAACATCGTCAGCCCCGAAGAGATCATCGGAAAGTTCGGCGCAGATACCGCACGTCTCTTCATCCTCTTCGCAGCACCTCCCGAAAAGGAGCTTGACTGGTCCGACAAGGGCGTTGAAGGCAGTTATAAGTTCCTCAACAGAGTCTGGAGACTGGTTGCTGAAATCGCAGAACAGACCGAAGGCATGCCCGCAAAGTACATACTTGAAACTGAAGATGACAAGCAGCTTGCGTACGTCCTCAATAACACCGTAAAGCGCGTTACTCAGGACATTCACAAGAGATTTAACTTTAATACCGCTATCAGCGCCATTATGGAGCTGGTAAACGAAATGTACAGATATAAAGACCTTGAAGACGTCAATATGGGCCTCCTTAGAGACTGCGCAGAAAAGCTGGTCAAGATGCTCTCTCCGTTCTGCCCCCATATCGCAGACGAAATGTGGGAAGGCCTCGGCTACGAAGGTTTCCTCTTCAAGTCCGAATGGCCTGAATACGATGAAAAGGCTCTCGTTAAGGAAAGCGTTGAAATCGTCCTGCAGATCAACGGCAAGGTAAAGGACAAGATGGTCGTTCCTGCCGGTCTTGACAAGGCAGAATTCGAAAAGCTGGCTATGGAAAGCGAAAAGGCTCAGGCACTTACCGCCGGAAAGCAGATCGTTAAGGTCATTGCAGTTCCCGGCAAGCTGGTCAATATTGTTGTCAGAGGTTAATCGAAAGGATAACTATATGGCAGAAAAGAAGCAGACAAAGAAAAAGCCTGCTGCAAAGAAGCTGAGAATAATTCCCATCGGGGGACTTCATGAAATAGGCAAGAACCTTACGGTCCTTGAATACGGCAGCGATATACTTGTTATTGACTGCGGCATGGCTTTCCCCGATGAGGATATGTACGGTATCGATATCGTCATTCCCGACTTCTCATATTTGATAGAAAACGCTGATAAAGTAAGGGGGGTATTCATTACTCACGCTCACGAGGATCATATCGGTGCGGTTCCTTACCTTCTTGATCAGCTCAATGTTCCCGTTTACGGAACAAAACTTACAATAGGGTTTATAAGAAAGAAGCTCCTTGAATTCGGCATGGGCGGAGATCTCCGCGAGTTTACTCCCGGAGACGTTATCAAGTGCGGCTGCTTCAAAGTTGAGACCATTCACACCACTCACTCTGTTGCAGACTCCGTAGCCTTTGCTATCGATACTCCTGTGGGAAAGATTTTCCATACAGGGGATTTCAAGGTAGACTTTACCCCTGTGGACGGTCAGCCCATTGATCTGGCCAGACTTGCCGAGCTTGGCAGGGAAGGGGTCCTTCTTCTTATGGCCGACAGCACCAACGCCATGCGTAAGGGTTATACTCCCTCAGAGGCAATTGTAGGCAAGTCTCTTGATACTATATTTGCCGCTACTCCTCAGAGAATAATCATTGCCACATTCTCCTCAAATGTTTACCGCGTTCAGAAAATCATTGACCTTGCAGTCAAGAATCACCGAAAGGTCGCTGTTTCCGGACGCAGCATGGAGAGCATGGTTCAGATCGCTGCGGAGCTGGGATATCTTAAAATCCCTGCAAATACTCTGGTTGACATAAAAAAGATTAAGGACATTCCTGATTCAAAGCTTGTTGTTATTACAACAGGAAGCCAGGGTGAGCCTATGAGCGCTCTTGCACGTATGGCCTATGGTGAGCACAAGAACGTAAAGATACGTCCTAAGGATGTAGTGGTTCTTTCTTCCTCACCGGTCCCCGGAAATGAAAAGAGTGTCTCTAATATCGTCAACGCTCTCATGGAAAAGGGCGCCGACGTTATATACAATGACATTGCTGAAACTCACGTTTCCGGACATGCCTGTCAGGAAGAGCTGAAGCTCATTCATTCTCTCATCAAGCCCAAATTCTTTATGCCTGTCCACGGTGAATTCAAGCACCTGCGCAGTCACGCTGAGCTGGCCGAGTCCATGGGTATGAAGGAAAAGAACATTCTTTTTGCCGATAACGGTGATGTTATCGAACTGACAAAGGCCAAGGCTTCTGTCAGCGAAGAAAAGGTCCCGGCAGAGGGTATTCTGGTAGACGGCCTTGGTGTAGGCGACGTAGGAAGCAGTGTCCTTAACGAAAGAAAGATCCTTTCCGAATCGGGACTGGTGGTTATTTCCGCCGGTTTTTCCAACGGAATGGTCGTCTCAGGACCGGAGCTCTACACCAAGGGTTTCCTTTACGTAAAGGAATACGGAGAAATTCTGGAATACGCCAAGCAGGTCCTTTCCGAGTGCTTTATGAATGCCGAGTCTCAGGGCATTACCGATATACAGACTTTGAAGACCATGGCAACAAGCACTTTGAAGAAATTCATCAGAGAGAAAATGGAACGTACTCCCGTTATTCTCCCCATTTTTATTGAATTCTAAACACATTAAGTATTATAAGGAGTGAGAATATGCAGAACGTATATGATCTTGCACACGAACTGGTCAGATCTCTCAAGGAAACCGATCAGTACAAGAACTATCAGGAAATGAAGGGCAAGGTTGCCGGCAACGAGCAGCTTACCAAAATGCTCAATGACTTCCAGGACAAGAATATGCAGCTTCAGCTGGGCGTAATGCAGACCGGTCAGGCTGATGAAGAACTTCAGAAACAGGTTTCTTCTCTGTATGCCATCGTAATGGCAGATCCTCTTGCTGCTCAGTACATGCAGGCCGAGTATTCTTTCACTCAGGTAGTATCTGAGATTTACCAGATACTCGGAGAGGTGGCACAGAGCTAATGAACAAGTACGAAGAGAGGATCAAAGCTCTTGCCGCTCAGTTTGAGGGTGCCGGCATCGACGGTCTTTACGTTACCGGAGAGCCTAACGTTTCTTACTTTACAGGCAAGAAGGGCGCTGACTGTGCACTTTGGATCACAAAAAACGGCGCGACCATACTTACAGATTTCCGCTACAGAGAGTTTGCCCAGAGCTTTACCTGGCTTGATTTCTATGAAACTGATGCTGACCACAGAAGGATAGATTTCCTTAAGTCTTGCGACGGTATAAGAATAGGCGTTGAAAAGAACTGGCTGCCTCTGGCTGACTATCTTGATTTTAAAGATAATCTCGGCAAAGAGATCATTCCCGTGTCAGGCCTTGTGGAAAAACTCCGTATGGTCAAGGACAGCGAGGAAATAGAATGGACCAAAGAAGCCGAGCGTTTAGGATGCGATGCTTTCAACTACGTCTGCGGAATAATTGAACCCGGCATGAGCGAAAAAGGTCTTGCCCTTGAGCTTGAATATTACATGCTGGCACGAGGAGCTGAAGGAATAAGCTTTGATACCATTGCTGTTACCGGAGCCAAGACCAGTATGCCCCATGGCATTCCCGGAAGCGATATTATCAAAGCCGGTGATTTCGTCACCATGGATTTCGGCTGCACTATTAACGGGTATCATTCCGATATGACCAGAACCGTAGCTGTCGGATACGCTACCGATGAAATGCGTAAGGTCTACGATATCGTACTCAGAGCCCAGGAGACATGCTGCGAAAAGATCCATGCCGGGATGACCGGTTATGAATGCGACAAGATCGCCCGCGATATTATAACTGAAGCCGGTTACGGTGAATGTTTCGGACACAGTCTTGGACACGGTACCGGACTGCAGATCCACGAAGCTCCCAATTTCTCCACCAGATACGAAGGCATCATTGAAGAAAATACCATTATGAGCATTGAGCCCGGTATCTATATCCCCGGAAAATTCGGTGTCAGAATTGAGGACTTGTGCATTGTAAAAAAAGATGGTATAATCAACCTCTGTGTTACGGCACCTAAAAAGTTAATCGTTTTATAATTAAAATATTTGGAGGAAACACAATATGGTTTATGCAAGTGATTTCAGAAACGGCAAGACTTTCATCATGGATGGTCAGCCCTGCGTAGTTCTCAGCTTCCAGCACGTTAAGCCGGGCAAGGGCGCTGCTTTCGTTCGTACCAAGTACAGAAACATTCTGACCGGTGCTACTCGTGAAGAAGCTTTCAACCCCGATGACAAGTTCGAAGACGCCCACATTGAAACCAAGAAGATGCAGTATTCCTACAATGACGGCGAACTCTATTATTTCATGGATCCGGAAACCTTTGATATGGTTCCCCTCGGTCTTGACCTCGTAGAAGATGCAATCAAGTGGATCAAGGAAAACGATGAAGTTATGGTCAAGTTCTTCCAGGGCAACGCATTTATCGTTGAACCCGAAAACTTCGTCATCCTCGAAGTCACCGATTGCGAACCCGGCGTCAAGGGCAACACCGCAACCAACGTTACCAAGGCTGCAGTCGTTGAAACCGGCACCACCGTTATGGTTCCTATTTTCATCGAAGCCGGTGAAAAGATTCAGATCGACACCAGAACCGGTGAATATCTGAGCAGAGCTAAGTAAATGAGCACTGACGACATTCGAAAAAACACTTATGAATACGCAGAGGAAAAGGAAGTCTTAGAGGGAAACCTCGAAGACTCCGTCCCTCCGCGATCATCAAGAAGCGCTAAGCACAGTAAGTCAAAAAAGCGCAGAAGAAGAAAAAAGAACAGCGGCTGCCTCGTAGTATTCCTCATCTTTATGATGTTTATTATGGGAGCGGTCTTGTTTGCGTTCTTCGGTTACAATTACATTCGTGACTTCAATGACGCAGTTGACGCAGACAGTGACGAAGTAATTGAATTCACCGTAAAGAAGGGTATGGTAACTACTCTTATAGCGGAAAAACTTGAACAGGAAGGCCTTGTCACCAACGAGAAAGTATTTATCTACAAGTCTAAGCTGCTTGGCCTGGACAATAAGTACAAGGCCGGTACTTACCAGCTTTCTCCTTCCATGACCATGGAAGAAATTATGGAAGCCCTTCAGGAAGGTATAAAGAGAGAATCCATAAGATTCACCATTCCCGAAGGTCTCAATCTTGTTCAGATCGGCGAAAAGCTTGAAGAATCCGGTGTCTGCAAGGCTGAGGATTTCTATGCAGCTCTGGAAGTCAGTTATGATTATGATTTCCTTGAACCTGCTGAATACGCTGATCCCACCGGAACCATCAGCCAGAGAGGCAACAGACTGGAAGGCCTCCTGTTCCCCGACACCTACGAAGTATATTCGGACGTAAAGCCTGAAGAGATCGTAGATATGATGCTCGCTCAATTCAACAAAAAGTATACCGAAGACATTGCGGCTTCCACAGAAGCTCTCGGTCTAACTTTCCGTGAAGTGTGCACTATCGCGTCTCTCATCGAACGTGAATGCCGCGTTGATGAAGAAAGGCCGGTAGTTGCAAGCGTCATTTTCAACAGACTTGATATCTCCATGAAGCTTCAGCTTGACTGCACAGTCCAGTATGCCCGCGGAGAAGTCAAAGAGCGTCTGACTCTTGATGATACGAAGATAGAATCTCCGTTCAACACTTATTACGTTGACGCACTGCCCGCAGGGCCCATTTCCAATTTCGGACTTGCAAGTCTTAAAGCGGCAGTAAATCCCGCAGATACTGAATTCCTCTATTACGTAGCAAGAAATGACGGCACCAATATGCACAATTTTGCTGTTACCTACGGAGAATTCACCGAATATAAGCAAGAGTATCTCAATACTTTAGACTAGAAAGGATAGTTTTTTTACTAAAATGGACGACACCGCCCGATCATGTTTACTTGTGCTGTTTCTGGTATTCTGCGCGGCTTACTTCGCAGTAACGGAAACAGCGTTCTCATCAGTTTCTCATAATAAAATAAAGCTTGCCGCGGATCGCGGTGATTCACGCGCAAAGAAGGCACTGGCCATACTGGATAATTTCGATATGGCCGTAACGACTCTTCTTATATGCACTAACATCGTTCATCTTGCGGCAGCTTCCATAGTAACTGTGGCAGTGACCCGTCTTTGGGGGCTTTCAGCCGTAACCTGGAGTACCATCGTTACTACTGTCATAGTGTTCTTTGCCGGAGAAATGCTCCCCAAAAGCGTTGCAAAGAAGCACAGTGAGAAATTTACCTTATCCACTGCCGGCCTACTTGCATTTCTCATGAAAATCTTTGGTCCCTTAGCCAAGCTTCTTACTGCCATCGGCCAGTTTGCGGCAAAGCATACCAAGGGCGATACTGAAGCTTCTGTAACGGAAGATGAACTTTATGACCTTGTAGAAGATTTGGCCGAACAGGGACATATCGACGAGGGCAGGGGAGATCTGATCTATTCAGCTCTTATTTTCGCCGAGCTTACTGTTGACAGTATCCTTACCCCCAGAGTAGATCTGGTGGCCATTGATATTGACGACGATCCGTCGGAAATCTTTGAAGAGATCAGAAATTCCAATCACAGCAGAATCCCTGTCTACGAAGATACCATTGACAACATCATTGGTGTTCTTCCTCTCAGACATTATATGAAGACTTATCTTAAGTCAGGTCAGATCCCTGCTGTTAAGCCACTTATCGACAGAGTACATTATGCCCATCAGGGTACATCTCTTTCCGAACTCCTGCCTGTTATGTCCAAAAGCAAGACCAGTATGTGTGTCGTAACAGATATGTACGGCGGAACTCTGGGCATCGTGACTATGGAGGATATTCTGGAAGAGCTTGTCGGTGAGATCTGGGACGAAGATGACGAAGTCTCCGAGCCTATTGTAAAGGTATCTGATTCAATTTTCATCGCGGACGCAGACGAAACAGTTCTTGATGCCTTTGATTTCATGGACTTTGAAGATCCTGACGAAGAAGAGATCGATACCAATCTTCTCATTGGTGAATGGGTCCTGGATCAGTTTGAGTTCATGCCCAAGCGCGGTGAGTCTTTCGAGTATAAGAACCTTCTCGTTACTGTTGCCTCTATTGAGCATAACCGTATTCTCAAGGTTCGCATTGACCTCAGATCTGTTGAAGAGGAAGGGGGCGATGACTGATGGCTGTATATCTTATCAGTGCAGGCATAGTGATCTGCCTCGTTTTATCAGCCTACTTCTCTGCTTCTGAAATGTCCTATTCTTCATGCAACACCATAAGGCTGGAACATGAGGCTGAAGACGGAAACGAAAAGGCCGGGCTCGCTCTTCAGATAGCCGAAAAGTTCGATGACGCACTAAGCGCCATACTTATAGGAAACAATCTGGTCAATATAGCATGTTCATCTTTGGGTTCAGTTCTGGTTATCCTTATTTTCGGAAGTGACGAGTATTCCTGGGTCTCCACCGTTGTACTGACCTTGCTGGTCATTATCTTCGGCGAGACTATACCTAAGATCGTTGCCAAGAGAAACTGCAACCGTCTGGCCTGCAATTACTCAAGCGGAATCAATGCCTTGATGAATATTTTCAAGCCAATAACCTTCATCGTTGTCGGCCTTGTAAATTTTCTTACTAAGAAAATGAAGGATGAGGAAGAAGACGAAGAAGACGAATCCGTTGAAGAACTTCAATCCATCATTGAAACAGCCGAAGGCGAGGGCGTCCTTGACAAAGACCGCACAGAGCTTGTCCAGGCAGCCATTGATTTCTCAGACATTTCAGCTTACGAGGTCATGACTGCAAGAGTAGACGTTGTTGCTATCGATATTGAAGACGACTGGGAGGAAATACTCAAAACCATCGACAATTCGCCTTATACCAGGTTTCCCGTTTACGAGGACAGTATCGATAACGTTATCGGTGTTCTCCATCAGAATCATCTGCTTAGGGCAATGACTGAAAACGATCATCCCGATATCAGGGAACTTCTTATGCCGGCATGCTACGTCTACAAGACCATGAAGCTTCCCAAGGTCCTTGCTGAGCTGAGAGCTGCAAAGCAGCATCTTGCCATAGTCACTGACGAATACAGCGGCACTTTAGGCGTTCTTTCAATGGAAGACGTTCTGGAGGAACTTGTAGGCGATATTTGGGATGAAACGGATGTTGTTGAAGAAGAAGTAGTTAAGCGCAGCGAAAAGGAAATGGAGATCGACGGTGACATGACCATTGAAGATTTCCTTGAACTTTACGACATTGACGAAGACGAGTTTGAATGTGACTCCGATACCGTCGGCGGCTGGACTGTGGAAACCTTCGGTTCCTTCCCCCGTCCCGGTGACAGCTTCTCCTATGAAGACCTTAAAGTCACAGTTTTGTCTATGGATGGACTGAGAGTCGAAAAGGTCCTTGTGGTAAGACAGTAAAGGAATATTAACATCTATATGTCTGCAACTTTGTTGCAGACATATTTTCTTTCTGCTATAATAATTTGATATTGTTTTTTGGGAATAGTCAGGCAAGGGCATGTCGGAAAAAAGAGATAAGACAATTGAAGAAATGATAGAAACAGCCGCTGAGGCAGCCTGTCTTGAAACAGAAGGGGTTGCCTGCATGGTGCAGCTGACTTCCGACATGATCGCCGAGAGTATTCTCGGAAAGAATCCGTCAAAGGGAATAAAGCTTTCAAAGGACGCAGACGGTTATAATGTTGATGTCTACGCTGATGTGTTCTTCGGATGCCGTATTCCTGAAACGGCTTGGAATATCCAGGAAAATGTTAAGCAGCGGATCGAAGCCAATACTGCGGCTAAGGTCAATAAGATCAATATTCACATTGAAGGCGTAAAGCCTAAAGAGGAAGTTTAAATGCGCAGAACAGAAGCAAGAGAATTACTTATGCAGCTGATTTTCCAGTGCGAAGCACAGAAGGATTTCAGAGAAGAGACCAAGACCGGTTTCGTGCAGGAAAATGCCATTGACGAAGAGCAGCTGGGCTATTTCAATAAGGTCTGGAACGCTTTTATTGTCAACAGAGATGCCATTGACGGCACCATAGAAGCCTATTCCAACGGATGGAAAAAGAACAGGATCGGCAAAGTCGATCTGGCAGTCCTTCGTCTTTGCATAGCGGAAATCAAATTCCTTGAAGATAAGGATGACATTCCCGAAAAATCTTCCATCAACGAGGCTGTAAATCTGGCCAAGAAGTATTCCGATGAAAAATCCGGCAAGTTTGTAAACGGTATTCTCGGACGCATCGCAAGAGGCGAAGAGCCTTCAAACAATGGCAAAGATAAGTAGTCTCGGACTTGATACCAGCAATTACACTACGTCTGTTTCCTTTCTTTGCGGTGACGAAATAATCGAAGACCGCCGCATTCTTCTGAAGGTCAAACCCGGAGAAAGAGGACTGCGTCAGTCAGATGCTCTGTTCCAGCACTGGAATAATCTCCCCGGACTTCTTGAGCCTGTTCTCAGGAAGCATAAGGACGAAATAGAGCGTATTTGTGCAAGCACCCGTCCGCGTCCTGTTGAGGGTTCATATATGCCGGTTTTCAATGCCGGCGCAGCTGTTGGCAAAATGCTCAGCGACGCTCTTGGAGTCCCTCTTATTGAGTGCTCTCATCAGGAGGGGCACATTCTGGCGGCCGCTCTCGGCAATGACGTGGATTTTGAAGAACCTGTATTATGCGCCCATCTTTCCGGCGGCACTCTGGAAATTGTCCGTTATGAAAAGGGAACCATTGAATTAATCTCAGGGACTCTTGATATATCCTTCGGCCAGCTTATAGACCGTACAGGTGTTGCCATGGGCTACGGTTTCCCTGCCGGAAAAGAAATTGACCGTTTGGCAATGGAGCAGATGGATGTGCTCGGCGGTATTGCCGTTAAACATAAGAACCCCATTTGCAAGGCCTGCTTAAAGGACGGTAAGGTCAATCTCTCGGGAGTTGAGGCCCAGATCAGTCATAACCTTGATAAATACACTCAGCAGGAGATCGCCTTTTTCCTCATGGAACGTATTTCACAGAGTATTGTTTCCATGATGGAAGACGCTAAAGAAAAAAGCGGCATTAATCAGGTCCTTATTTCCGGCGGCGTAGCGTCCAGCTCATTTCTGAGAAAATTCTGCGAAGATTACGGCTATATTTTCGGACAACCCCGGCTTTGCAGTGACAACGCAGTAGGCGTTGCAAGATATAACAAATGAAACCGGTATCAGTATCACAACTGAATACTTATATAAAGAGAATACTGCAGACCGATCCCATACTCGGGAATATTACGGTATGCGGCGAAGTATCCAACCTGACTAAGCATTCCAGCGGTCACTGGTATTTTGCCATGAAAGACGAAAAAAGCACCATCAAGTGCTTTCTTTCAAGAGACAGAGTCGCCAGGCTTCGCTACGACATTTCTGCGGGTATGAAGATCATAGCCTACGGTAGTATAAGCGTGTACGAACCCGGAGGCTATTATTCTCTCAACATCAGAGACATAGACGTTGAGGGGGAAGGTGAACTGAAGAAAGCCTATGAAAGTCTTCGGAAAAAGCTGGAAGATGAAGGCCTTTTCGATGAAGATCATAAGCGTCCGATCCCTTCAAATCCAAGACGAATCGGTGTTGTAACTTCATCCACCGGAGCTGCTGTACATGATATTATCACAACGGTGAAAAGGCGCAGTCCTCTTGTGGACGTTCTGCTTTATCCCTGCCTTGTTCAGGGGCCTGACGCTGCGGCAAGTATTGCTGAAGCTATTGGAGAAATGAACCGCCGTTTTCCTGACCTTGACCTGATCATATGCGGACGCGGCGGAGGAAGTACAGAAGATCTTTGGCCTTTCAACGAAGAAACTGTTGTCAGGGCTGTGTATAATTCAAGACTTCCCGTTATTTCAGCTGTCGGTCACGAAGTTGATTATGTTTTAAGTGACTTTGCTGCTGATTTAAGAGGGGCTACTCCAACGGCAGCCGCGGAGCTGGCCGTTCCGGATTTTGCGGAAGTACGTGACAGACTGACGCGTATGTCTCCCCGCAGCTTGTATGCAAGCCTTGCCGGTCTTGCTCAAAGAGCAGAACTTACCGTGGGCAGAACCATGGACTCCGCCACTGCGGCAATAGACAGCAGACTGGCAGACGAAAACCATCATCTGCAGATGATAAAACTTGAATGCGACCTCTCAAATCCTATGAATCTTCTCGGCAGCGGCTACGCCGTTGTAAAGGGAGAAGACGGCAGATGGATAGAAAGCATTGCGAATATTAAACCCGGCGATAAGATTTCCGTCAGACTTAAAGACGGACAACTCCTGTGTACTGTAGATGAAACGGAGGCATCAGATGAGTAACGAAAAACTTACTTTTGAAGAAGCCATGGAACTTCTTGAAAACAATGCTGATAAATTGAAATCCGGAAGACTCAGTCTGGAGGAAAGCGTAAAGGCTTACGAGAATTGCGCAAAATACCACAAAATCTGTACTGAAATTCTTTCGGAAATAAAACAGAAAATTGAAGTATACAGACCTGACAGCGACTCTGTTGAACCTTTTGAGGATTAGAGATCATGAACGCGGAATTTAAAAGATATAAAGATATCGTCGAAGATAATATAATCGGCTGTCTTCCTGAAATCGATCATAAGAGCGAAATACTTTATGATTCAATGAAATACAGCCTCACCTCCGGAGGAAAGCGCATCAGATCTGTTCTGCTTCTTGCCGCTGCAGAGCTTTGCGGTGCATCATTCACAGAGGCGATCCCTTATGCCTGTGCCGTTGAATATATTCAGACATATTCTCTTATTCATGACGATCATCCCTGCATGGATAACGATGATTACCGCCGCGGAAAGCTGACCAACCATAAGGTTTTCGGTGACGGAATGGCAATGCTTGCCGGCGATGGGCTTCTTTCTTCCGCCTACGAGGTCATGACAAAGGACATGCTTCTGTATCTGGATGATCCCGAAAAACTTAACCGCAGAGTACGCGCCATATATGAACTTAGCAAAGGTACCGGTGTTCGCGGTATGGTAGCAGGGCAGGTGGCAGACCTTGAGTCTGAACATAAAGACGTCAGTCCGGATATGCTCGCTTTTATACACATGAACAAAACGGCGGCCTTCATAAAGTCGTCTGTTATGGCAGGTGCTTACATAGGTGGTGCTGACAGCGATGTTCTTCGCAGATTTTCTGTATACGGAGAATCTCTCGGTCTTGCATTCCAGATCATAGATGATATCCAGGATGTAATCGGCACAAAAGAGTCCCGCGGAAAAGACGTGGGTGGAGACGCAGAGGCTGAAAAGGCGACTTATCCGGCACTTTTCGGAATTGAAAAATCAAAAGAATATGCTCAGGAACTTCTGGACAAGGCTCGTAATGCCATTGATTTTTTCAAAGGCAAAGCAGAATCTCTGTTCTTTGTTATCGACTATCTTGAGCAGCAGATCAAAGACTGAAATATATGATTCATGAAAAATACCAAGGCAAACTGAGAGAAGCGGTCAAGATCATGCCTGAGGCCGAACTTACTCTGCTTGCTTCTGAAATCAGGCAGAGAATAATCGAGAGCGTTTCAAAGAACGGAGGCCATCTGGCGTCAAATCTTGGCGTAGTCGAGCTTACCCTCGCTCTTCACAGATCTTTCAATACGCCTGAAGACAAAATAATATGGGACGTTGGCCATCAGACCTACGTTCATAAGATGATCACCGGACGCTGGGACGATTTTGATAATTTGCGTCAGTACGGCGGTATAAGCGGTTTTCCGAAACGCTGTGAAAGCCAACACGATATGTACGACTCAGGTCACAGCGGAACTTCCGTTTCTGCTGCCCTTGGATACGCAAAAGCCAGAGACCTTACCGGAGGAAAGTATTCATGCGTTGCTGTTATAGGCGATGGTGCTATTACTGGCGGTGTGGCCTTTGAAGCCATGAGCAGCGCCGGAAGCAGCAAAACTCCTCTCATCGTCGTTCTCAACGACAACACAATGTCCATTGGAAAGAACGTTGGCGGTGTGGCAAAATATCTGGTCAATCTCAGAACTTCAAAGAAATATATTAATCTGAAGCAGAACGTTAAAAAGTCCTTTGAGAAAATGCCGGGGCTTTACAGCAGTCTGGAATGGATGCGTGACAGCGTAAGAAAGACTGTGGTTCCCGACACTATTTTCGATGACATCGGCTTCAAATATTACGGTCCCATTGACGGTCATAATATTGCTGAAATGTGTTCAGCCTTTGAAGCTGCCAAACTTTTAAACAAGCCTGTTATCGTCCACGTTGTAACAAAGAAAGGGAAGGGATTTGTTCCTGCTGAGCAGAATCCTTCAAAATATCACGGGATAGGTGCATTTGATCCTCAGACGGCAGACGCAAGGGATACCGAGCCTTCAAACAGTTGGTCAGATGTTTTCGGCAACGTGCTTCTTGATATTGCAAGAAAAGATAAGTGTGTCGCGGCAATTACAGCTGCTATGCTCAGCGCTACAGGGCTTTCTCCTATGCATAAGGAACTGCCTGACAGAGTCTTTGATGTAGCCATCGCAGAGCAGAATGCAGTATCTTTTGCTGCCGGACTCGCTCTGGGAGGAATGAAGCCCGTGGTGGCTATTTACAGCACCTTCCTTCAGAGAGCATACGACCAGATCATCACAGAGGTATGCCTGCAGAACCTACCTGTTACTTTTGCCATTGACAGAGCCGGTGTTACCGGACATGACGGAGAAACCCATCAGGGTGTCTTCGACATTGCCTATTTAAGATCCATGCCTAATATGACTATTCTTTCTCCTTCAAATGCAGGGGAACTTAAGGCGTGTATGGAATTTGCCCATGATAAGGACGGTCCCTGCGCCGTTCGCTATCCCAGAGGAAAAGCTCCCATTGGTGAGGTTTGCTCAAGTCTTGATCCGCAGATCATCAGAAAAGGCAAGGATGGCATTATTTTTGTTTCAGGAAGCATGGTAAGGACAGCAGTTGAAGGTGCTGAGAGATTATCTGCAAAAGGAATTGAGCTTACTGTTGTAAAGCTCATATGCCTCAAACCTCTTCCGGAGAAGTTTGTTGCAGAAATGATATCAGGATATGATCATGTCTTTACTCTTGAGGATGGATGCATCATGGGAGGAATAGGCGAAGAACTTGGCTCCATAAGCAGCAGCCTCAGCAAACCGGCCCGAGTCCTGAACATGGGCTGGCCCGATAAATTCATAGAACACGGAGATGCCGCTCAATTAGCAGCAGTCTACGGTCTAAATGCTGCGGGGATCGCGTCCCGCATGGAGGATTTCATTGAAAACAAGGCTTGATGTTTTACTTGTAGAACAGGGATATTTCGAAAGCCGCGTCAGCGCACAGCGGGCCATTATGGCCGGCCAGGTTTTCGTTGACGGTCAGATTTCCGATAAACCCGGTACCCAGATTAAGGATACGGCTGCGGTAACTGTAAAAGGTGATGTCTGTCCTTACGTAAGCCGCGGAGGCTACAAACTTGAAAAGGCTCTTGATGTTTTCGAAATTAAACCCGAAGGCTGGACCTGCATCGATATCGGCTCTTCGACCGGCGGATTTACAGATTGCCTCCTTCAGCGCGGTGCTTCTAAAGTCTACGCCGTAGACGTTGGTACCAACCAGCTTGCCTGGAAGCTTCGTTCCGACGAAAGAGTCGTCACTATGGAACAGTATAATTTCAGATATGCTGTTCCCGAAGATTTCGGCGATGTAATGGATTTCGCATGTACCGACGTATCCTTCATTTCCCTGAAACTTATACTTCCTCCTGCCGCTTCGCTTCTTAAGGACGGAGGCCTTATGGTCGCTCTTATCAAGCCCCAGTTTGAGGCCGGAAGAGAACAGGTCGGAAAGCACGGGATCGTAAAAGATCCCAAGGTACACGAAGAAGTCATCCGTAATGTTCTGTCCTATGCTTTCGACTCAGGCTTCTCTGCTCTTGATCTGGACTATTCTCCCGTACGCGGAGCAAAAGAGGGAAACATTGAATATCTTGTCCTCCTTCGCAAAGAGGCCGAAGAAGGGTCAAAATCGTCCATTACAGAGGATTTGATCAAAGAAACGGTAAATGTATCGCACAGCAGCTTAAACCCCGCAGAATAGGTATTTTTATGTATACACCAATGATTCAGCAGTATCTGGATACCAAAGCAAAGTACCCGGATTGCATATTGTTCTTCAGAGTCGGAGACTTCTACGAAATGTATTTCGACGATGCCGTTGACGGAGCCAGAGCCATGGAGATTTCCCTTACTCATAAGGGCTGCGGCAGCGGTGAAGAATGTGCAATGTGCGGCGTGCCTTATCATGCTGTTGAAATATATATTGCAAGGCTCATAGAAAAAGGTTTTAAGGTTGCCGTCGCGGACCAGATGACTGATCCGGCTCTCAGTAAAGGACTTGTTGAGCGCGAAGTTACCAGAGTCATTACTCCGGGTACTGTTGTGTCTGATAAGATGCTCAGCGAGAAGGATAACAACTATCTTCTCAGCATTTATCAGGAAGAGGGCGGTGCAGGTCTCTGCTGGTGTGATATTTCCACCGGCGAATTCAGAGCCATGCAGCTGGGGGGCGCAAATCTCAGAGATATGCTCTTTGAGCAGATCATAAAGATCTCGCCTAAGGAGATCCTTACGAATTTCAGCGAAGAAGATGATCCCGAACTCTGGGACCAGTCCCGCAGAATAGAAAAGATATTCATTTCAGTTCCTGCAGGTGACGTCTTCTCTGACAGAAGCTGCAGCGACGCCATACGCAGTCATTTCAAGACTATTTCCGAGAAAAGCGCCGGTCTTGATCCGGAGGACGTTCCTCTGCTTTTCCACGCAGTCGGAGGTGCTCTTGGTTATCTTAAAATTACCCAGATGCAGGAGCTTGATTACCTGAAAACTCTTGTGATCAGCGACGTTTCTTCGTTTATGTGTCTGGACAGGGCAACTATTAGAAACCTTGAAATTACCGAAACTCTCTTTGATCGCAAGGAAAGCGGTTCCTTGCTTGGTGTTCTCGACCGCTGCGGTACAGCCATGGGCAGCCGCCTTATGAAGCAGTGGCTGCGTCAGCCTCTCAACAATAAAAGGGATATAGACCTTCGCCTTGACGCTGTAGAAGCCCTGGCTGACGGTGTTCTGGCCAGAAATAATCTCAGAGAAGCACTGAAGGCTGTCTACGATATTGAAAGACTTACCACCAGAATGTCTCTGGGTACAGCCAACGGACGCGACATGCTTGCACTGAAGACAAGCTTAGGTGCGCTGCCTGAAGTCAAGGCCGAACTGGAAGCCTTAGACAGCGAACTGCTCAAGACCTACGACGGCCAGATATATGATTTCAGCGCGATCTATCAGCGTATAGACGCTGCCATTCTTGATGACGCGCCTTTCAGCATAAGAGAGGGCGGAATCATTAAGCCCGGTTATTCTCAGGAACTGGATGATCTTAAAAACGGAAGCCATGATGCACGTCAGTGGATCGCCAATCTTGAAGTTTCTGAAAAAGAAAGAACCGGGATCAAGAATCTGAAGGTAGGTTTCAATAAGGTATTCGGTTACTACATTGAAGTAAGTAAATCATACGCGGGAGAAATTCCCGAAAACTATATCCGCAAGCAGACTCTTGTAAACGGAGAAAGATATATTACCGAAGAACTCAAGCAGTACGAAAGTCTTGTTCTCAACGCTCAGTCCAAGATCAACGAACTTGAGTACAGACTTTTCTCAGAACTTAGACTGGCCATTCAGGAACAGACTTCTCAGCTGCAGAAGACCTCAGCAGCTCTTGCGGCAGTAGACGTTCTCTGCAGTTTTGCTGAGAGTTCCGTAAAACTTAATTATGTTAAACCTGAAATTACAGAAGGTGATGAGATCTTGATCACAAAAGGTCGTCATCCTGTAATAGAGAATACGGTTCGTGACGGCGTTTACGTATCCAATGACGTCTACGTCAACTGCGTCGATTCTTCAATGCTTCTCATTACCGGTCCCAATATGTCCGGTAAGTCCACTTATATGCGTCAGCTGGCGTTGATTGTGCTTATGGCTCAGGCCGGCTGCTTTGTTCCTGCCGACAGCGCAAAGATAGGCTACTGCGACCGCATTTATACCAGAATAGGCGCTTCTGATAATCTTGCTCAGGGACAAAGTACCTTCTTTGTTGAAATGTCTGAGCTTGCCTATATCCTCAATACGGCAGGTCCCAGAAGTCTTGTCATTCTTGACGAGATCGGCCGCGGAACAAGCACCTATGACGGCCTGTCCATTGCCTGGGCAGTAGTCGAATACCTAACAAATCCCAAACATAAAGTCAGGACCTTATTTGCCACTCATTATCACGAGCTTACTGTTTTGGAGAACACTCTTGAAGGTGTTAAGAACCTTAACGTTGATGTTGCCGAAGAAAACGGCAATATCGTATTCCTGCATAAGATAGTAACCGGAAGCGCCAGCAGAAGTTACGGTATACACGTAGCAAGACTTGCCGGTGTTGCAAAGCCTGTCCTTGAATCTGCAGAACAGAAGCTGGCCCATCTTGAAGAGCAGCAGAATGCCTCTACGGCACTTGTTTCGGGCATTAAGGATGAAGATGCTCCTGTGGTCAAAAAGGCAGCAAAACCTGTTGTTGAAGAGGAGTCAGCCCAGATATCAATGTTCTCCTTTAATGACAGTATTCTGGCAGAAAAAGTAAGAAACCTTGATCTTATGAATCTCACTCCGTCTCAGGCCATTGCCGTTCTGGAAGATCTTCAGAGCATAGTAAGGAGATAAAATGTCAAATCTTCCCGTAATACGAGTTCTCGCAAGAGATGTTTCCGATAAGATCGCCGCCGGCGAAGTTGTCGAACGTCCTCTGTCCATAGTTAAAGAACTTGTTGAAAACTCCATAGATGCCGGAGCCGGAATAATAACCGTTGAAATTAAAAAGGGCGGCAAGGAATATATACGTGTCACCGATAACGGCTGCGGAATTCCCAGGGAGCAGGTCGGCCTTGCCTTCGAACGCTATGCTACCAGTAAAATCGTCACTGACGACGACCTTGAGCATATTCAGACCCTTGGCTTCAGAGGAGAAGCTCTGGCAAGCATTGCTTCCGTTTCCCAGACGGAAATGCTGACCAAGACTGCTGAAAGCAGAGTTGGAACCCGCATGGTGATCTCCGCTTCTCAAGTCGAAAGCATTGAAGATTATGCCTGTGAAGACGGTACTACTATCGTTATAAGAGACTTGTTTTTCAATATTCCCGCAAGACGCAAGTTCATGAAGCCCGACAACAGCGAGGCGTCCCTTGTTACAGATTACGTCTCCCGCATGGCTCTGGCATATCCCGACATTCGTATGCGTCTCATAAGCAACGGAAATATTCTCTTTGCCACTCCCGGCAGAGGTGATCTACGCAATACCATAGCTACAGTCTACGATCCTGCTCTTGCCAAGAACCTTCTTGATCTTGACGCTGCCGCCGATGACGCTGATATGAGCGTTTGCGGCTGCGTTTCAAAGCCTTCGGAAAGCAAGACCAGCAGACGACAGCAGATCTTCTTTGTCAACGGAAGATGGGTCAAGAGCAAACTTATGGAGTCCGCTCTTGACGAAGCATACAAGGATAAACTTTTTGAAGGACGTTTTCCCTCCGCTTTCATTTTCCTCAATGTTCCTGCTGAGTCTTTGGATGTCAACATTCATCCCAACAAAACGGATATTCGTTTTTACGATGAAGAAAGAGTACGGAATTTCCTCGTCAACGCGGTCAGATCAACTCTGAGAAGCCTTGATGCCGCTCCTAGTGTGGCAGACCTTATGGTCCCCAAGAATGTTCCTCAGGTCTATGAATCTGCTCCGGCCCCCACGGAAGACAGCAAACCTGTGTCTGCCGCAGAGAAGGAAGAACAGTACGATGCATTCTTCAGTGAACTCAGATCTAAACAGGTCCGGAATGAAGTTCCGTCGACAGTTTCCGTGATCGCTCCGACATCTGAAGCAAAGGAATGCAAACCGCTTTTTACCGATACTGGAGCGGAGAAAACCAGAGGAGAGCAGCTTACCGTTGACATTATAGTTAAGGCAGATGCTCCTGAAAGAGAGTTTTTCTTTACGTCTCTGGATATAGTCGGACAGGTTTTTGCGACTTATATAATCGCAAAAGACGAAGAAAACATGTATATCGTGGATCAGCACGCTGCCCATGAAAGAATTCTGTACGAGAAACTTATTTCCGATTTCAATAACGAAACAGCGTCTTCTCAGATGCTTCTCATTCCTCAGGTCATAAATATACCCGCGTCACTTAAACTGGAAGCTGAAGAACGCTTTGAAATGCTCAGAGGCTTAGGATATGCCATAGAAGAATTCGGACCGGGAGAAGTTGTCGTCAAAGAGGTGCCTTCCTCCATGAGTTTGGAAGAAGCTGAAGATTTTCTTACCAGCGTCATTGAAGCCGAAAGCCTTAATCGCTACAGCGCTCAGCAGAAGAGGGATCACCTTATAACCAGAGCATGCAAGTCTGCCATTAAGGCCAATGACCACATGAGCATGGAAGAAATAAAGGCTTTGTTCAGCGGTCTTGACGCATGTGAAAACCCTTACAGCTGCCCTCACGGCCGTCCTACTTTCATAAAGATTTCAGAGTACGAAACGGAGAGAATGTTTAAAAGAAAGTGATAAACGCAGTTTTTATAGCAGGCCCAACGGCTTCGGGAAAAACTGAATATGCCATACAGCTTGCAAGGGCTCTTAACGGTGAAATAGTATCTGCGGATTCCATGCAGATCTACAAGTACATGGACATAGGCAGCGCCAAGCCTACAAAAGAGGAGAGAGCGCTGGCTGTTCACTGGCTTGTGGATGAGATAGATCCGCGTACTCCTTTTACTGCGGCTGAGTATAAGAAACTTGCTGAAAAATACATAGACGACATCGCTGCAAGAGGCAAACTGCCCATTATTTGCGGAGGAACAGGACTATATTTCAATGCCCTCATTTACGATATGGACTTTTCCGCTCCGGAAGGTGATGACGCTTACAGACAGGGAGTATGGGAGTCATGCGGAAAGGATCCTGCAGTTCTTCACGAAAGACTTAAGGCTCTTGATCCCCATGCGGCAGAAGTCATTCATCCCAATAATGTAAAGCGTACTTTAAGAGCCATCGAACGGCTTGAACACGGTGAAGACAAGCTTGCTGAGTTTTCAGGCGTTACCAAGCTCAATCCCAAGTATAATTCAATACTTATAGGTCTGGATCGAGACCGTGATGAACTATACGACAGGATCAACCGCCGTGTGGTAAAACTCTATGATGCCGGCCTTCCCAAAGAGATCCGGACTCTTATGGATATGGGCTTCAAATCATCTGATGTGGCCATGAAAGGCATCGGCTACAAAGAGATCATTGATGCGGTAAGTGAAGGCGGCTGTCCCGAAGACGCCGCAGAAACCATTAAGCAAAACACACGCCGCTACGCGAAGCGTCAGCTGACCTGGTTCCGACGTTATCCCCATATCAACTGGGTCCGGCTTTCAGGCGATGACTTTGATGAGAATGCTTTCAGCAATATGCTGGACATAATTGAGAATGGACGAATCAAAGAATAACAACTACATAGTCATAAATAAATCTGACAAGCCTGACAATGTGGTCGCCAGAGAAAACGCCATTAACGAAGAGTGTGAGTCTCTTGAAAAGCAGCTGCCTTCCTGGCTTCGTGGCTACTTCATGTACCTGAAGAAGAGCATCCTTCCGATGTCACGTCTTTCTTATCTTCGCGATGTTCGCTTTTTCTGCAATTATCTGATCACAGAAACTGAGCTCCGGGAAAAGTATTCAGATATCAAGCAGATCCAGCCGGAAGATTTTGATAAAATCCAGGCTTTTGACGTAAACCTGTTTCTGGATTACTGTCAGAGGTACAAGGTCAAGACAGATGATAAAACTTATGTGATCGAAAACAGCAACAGTGCTTTATCACATAAGAAATCTACATTGGCCGTTTTGTTCCGCTATCTTTACAGAGACGGATTTGTATCTCAAAATATTACTGACGGCTTTAATCCTATCAGAATGCCAAAGACGGGAGATAGGGAGATCAAGGCCCTTCAGGACGATGAGGTCATGAAAATGCTTGACGCCGTCACCACCGGAAACGGTCTTACTGCCCATGAAAAACATTACTGGGAACAGACCAAGCTTCGAGACAAGCTCATTCTTATAATACTTGTTACCTACGGCCTGCGTCTTTCTGAACTCCAGCAGCTCAACGTTTCGTCCTTCAACTTTGATCGCGGAGAGTTCAAAATATACAGAAAAAGAGCAAAGGAATCAGTCATGCCCCTTAACAACACTGTTATTGAGGCATTAGCTGACTACATAAATCTGGAGCGTCCCAAGGATGACAGTCTTACGGAAATAAACAAAGATGCGCTTCTCCTGTCTATACAGGGAACGCGTCTCACAGACCGTCAGATTCGTCAGATCGTAAAGAAATATACTTCTATCAGCCTCGGAACAAGCAGAGAGAAGGGCTACAGCCCTCATAAGCTCCGCGCCACAGCCGCAACGTCTCTCATAGGCCGCGGCAATTCCATTTATGACGTCCAGGAGCTTCTGGATCACGATAATGTCAGCACTACTCAGCTTTATGCCCAGCACAAACTGAATACCAAAAGAGAACTTATTAAAAACTTTGAATGGGGAGAGGACATGAACCCCAACCCGGAGGAAAAACATGAATAACGAAACCTTTGAATACCTTCACGAGAAATTCGGCATTGACAGAGATATTATTGCCAGGGTCGAACGGGCAGAAGAAGGACTGACCGAAACCTTTAAAAAACTGGATGAAATACTTCTTTTCAACCAGTACAAGGTCCTTTACGAATTCCAGAAAGCAAGGATCGACAATACCCATTTTGCCTGGAATACCGGATATGGTTATGATGATAAGGGCAGAACTGCCCTGGATCAGCTCTTTGCCGACGTTTTCGGCGCAGAAGCCGGTCTTGTCAGACCGACTCTCGTAAACGGAACCCATGCTCTTGCCTGCTGCCTTTTAGGTTTGCTGCGTCCCGGTGACGAGCTTCTTTACTGCAACGGCGACCCTTACGATACAATGCAGACTGTTATCGGTCTTAAGGGAGATGCCTGCGGAAGTGTAAAAGAATATGGTGTAACATACAGTCAGGTCGACCTGCTTCCGGGTAATATTGTTGATATCGAAGGAGTTAAGAAGGCCATTAAGCCCAATACCAAGCTTGCAGTCCTTCAGAGATCCCGCGGCTACGTTTTCCGCAACGCCATGACCATTCCACAGATTGAAGAATGGACAAAGGCCTGCCATGAAGTAAAGCCTGATATTATCTGCATGGTCGACAACTCCTACGGTGATTTTACCGATACCAAGGAACCCACTCAGGTCGGCGCAGATATTATGGCCGCATCTCTTATAAAGAACGGCGGCGGCGGACTTGCTGTTTCCGGCGCTTATATAGTCGGACGCAAGGATCTTGTTGACCGTGTCGCAACAAGAATGACTTCTCCCGGAATAGGCGGAGAATGCGGACTTATGTTCGGTGAGACCAGAAGCTTCTTCCAGGGTATTTTCATTGCGCCTCGCGTTACTATAGGTGCTGTCAAAGGCGCCGCCCTTTGCGCAAAGGTATTTTCCGAGGCGGGCTTCACTGTATGTCCCGGTCCCGACGATCCACGCAATGACATCGTAGAGGCAGTCAGACTGGGTTCACCCGAAGCAGTATGTGCATTCTGCGAAGGTGTTCAGGCCGCAGCTCCCATCGATTCTTACGTCACTCCCATTCCCTGGGATATGCCCGGTTATACAGATCAGGTAATAATGGCAGCAGGCGCTTTTATCGGCGGCTCTTCCATTGAACTCTCCGCCGATGCACCCATGAGAGAACCTTATGACGTTTTCTTCCAGGGCGGCATTACCTACGAGCATTCAAAATTCGGTGTTATCAAAGCTTTACAAACTATGAAAGATAAAGGATTACTTAAGTAGATCCAAGGAGGAACAATGAGTCAAATCGCAAAAATCAAGTATCAGGCAATACCTCTTCCCAGTGACGTTCTCGCTGAAAAGATGGCAGGTAATTTCGATCAGGTAAGAAAGCTCATCGCAAAGCGTCTTACCGACGAATATACCCCCGAATGCATTAAGGAAAGACTGAGACTGGAAGAGAAGATGCTTTTCCATCTTGAAGACGAATACTGCTATACAGTAGACGAAGCTCTTGCTCTTATGCAGGAAAAGATCCCAGATTTCACTATGGAAGAACTGGAAGATCTTATGCTTCGCGGCCGTATTGATTTCGCATATATCAACGGAGAAAAGAAGATCATCGATTCCTTCCGCGGTGCTCTCATCTATGTTTATCCCGAAATCTGGAACAGAACAGCAGAAGGGGATGACCGTGATTACGCAGAAGAAGATTCCGTCATCAAGGGACTTAAGGACGGAGATAAGTTCGGTGCTCATATCCATATGCATTCAACCGTTACTCTCCACCCCCAGGATGACGTCAAGGGGCAGGTGGCACGTGTTCATCTTCCCATTACCTGGGAAGGCAATTCCAGAATCAGCAATCTAAAGCTGACAACAGAACCTGCTTACACCGCTCTTTCCGCAGATGAAGCCGGCTGCCATACTGTCTATTTTGAAGGCGAAGCCAAGGACGGCGAAAGCTTCATGGCAGATTATGAATACGATTATATTGACGTATTCCGCGATATGTACAACATGGATCCGGCTCTCTGCACCAAGACCCCGTCCAAGGAGATCATGGACGAATTTACCAAGGAAGTATGGCCTCACATTGTCTTTACTCCCTTTATAAAGACCCTGACTCAGGAGATCATCGGAGATGAAACCAATCCTCTCCTTAAGGCCCGTGCCATCTATAACTTTATTACCACCAGATGCAAATACCGTTTCACCAGAAACTATTCCTGCATTGAAAACGTATCAGAATGGTTCCTTATCAACCAGCAGGGCGACTGCGGTACTCAGGCTCTTGCATTCATCACTCTCTGCAGATGCGCAGGAGTACCCGCAAGGTGGGAGAGCGGCAGAACCGCAGGCCCCAACGGTTCCGGCATGCATGACTGGGCAATGTTCTACATCGAAGGCTTCGGCTGGAGACACGCAGACTGCTCCTTCGGCGGCGGTTCCAACACCAGAGGAGACGAATGGAGACGTCAGTTCTACTTCGGCAATATCGATCCCTGGAGAGTTCCCTGCAATCAGGAACAGACCGCTGAATTCGATCCTCCCAAAAAGTTCCAGAGAATGGATGATTCCGATAACCAGACCGGTGAGATCGAATTCGAAACAAGAGGGGCAAAATACGGCGAATACGACAGAAGCAACAGATGCACAGAAGCATTTAAGTTATAGGAGGAATTTATGGAAAAAAAGCTTTATTTCCTGAGCGCCGACATTGAAGGTGTTACAGACGTTACCAACTGGGAAGAGACCGACAGAGATACTCGTGACTGGCTGGAAGCAAGAGAACAGATGACTGCTGAAGTTGCCGCAGCATGCCAGGCAATTCTGGATACCGGCAATGACGTCGTCGTAAGAGACGGACATGATTCTGCAAGAAACATCATCCAC